>SXPO01000141.1 GCA_005793285.1 Nitrospiraceae bacterium | reverse complement strand
TTGAGCAAGGACAAGAATTGGCGGGTTGTTCAGATTATGGAAAAGGGACAGGCTGAAAAATAGAGGGAGCACCGTTCTGAGGTCATCGGATCTCATGGCATGCGCGGAATGCAGATATGATTCAAAACTACACGTATATGGATGTGGCCGATAATTCCGGCGCGAAGCAGGCGATGTGCTTCCATGTATTTGGAGGCACCAGGCGGCGCTATGCATCGTTGGGCGATATCGTCGTCGTTGCCGTCAAAGAAGCCATTCCCCAGGCGAGTGTGAAAAAGGGGGATGTCAGCCGTGCGGTCATTGTGCGGACGACCAAGGAAGTGCGGCGAGAAGATGGCTCCTACATCAAGTTTGATCGAAATGCTTGTGTGCTGATCAATAAAGACGGCGAGCCTATCGGGACGCGTATTTTCGGCCCGGTCGCGCGTGAGTTACGGTGGAAGAAGTTCATGAAGATCATTTCCCTCGCACCTGAGGTGCTGTAGGGACCGGTGAGTGAGGATATTGTGCAGGCACTTCGTAAGAGCAAAATCAGAAAAGGCGATACAGTCGTTGTGATTGCAGGCCGTGATCGGGGGAAGACCGGAAAGGTTCTCTCTGTGGATCTTGGCGCTGGGCAAGTGACCGTTGAGAAGCTCAATATCATCAAGCGGCACACCAAGCCGAACCAGAAGGTCAAGCAGGGTGGCATTCTTGAGCGTGAGGCGCCTCTCAACATTTCAAAGGTTATGTTTTTCTGTCCCGTCACGCAGAAGCCGACGCGAGTAGGAATACGATCGTTGGAGGATGGGCGGCGCACGCGGTTCAGTAAAAAGTCGAACGAGACTATCGAGTAGGGTTGGAGAATTTGGAATGGCGAAAGTAGAAAAAGGCAAAACCGGCAAGCCGACGGAGCGGAAGTCGTCGAAAAAAGAGAGTGCGGCGCCGCAGCAGTTGGACCAGGGGAGCGAAGAGTCGAAATTCAGGCCCAGGCTTCGCGATACCTATCAGCAAAAAGTCGTGCCCGCGCTGATGAAGGAATTTAGCTACAAGAATGTCATGCAAGTGCCTCGACTCGAGCGTGTGGTGCTCAATGTCGGCATGGGCGAGGCTCTGCAGAATGTCAAATTGCTCGAGAGTGCGGTGACCGAATTGGGGACGATCACGGGGCAAAAGCCCGTCGTGACCAGGGCCAAGAAAGCCATTGCTGGTTTCAAATTGCGACAAGGGCTTCCGATTGGAACCAAAGTGACCCTTCGCAGCCGCCGCATGTATGAGTTTTTTGATCGCCTGGTGTCGTTGGCGCTTCCGCGCATCCGCGATTTTCGTGGCGTCTCGCCGAAGGCGTTCGATGGGCGTGGAAACTATACGTTTGGTCTGAAGGAGCAGCTGATTTTCCCGGAGATCAAGTACGACGAAGTGGCGTCTATCCATGGTATGGATATTACGATTGTAACGACAGCCAAGACGAACGACGAGGGGAAGGCCCTGTTGAAGCATCTGGGTATGCCGTTTCGTACCTAGAGACCTACTCGTTGTGAGGCATTGTTCGAAGAGAAGGAGTGTTTGTGGCACGATTAGCGCTGAGAAATAAGGCGGCAACCAAGCAAAAGTTTCCATGCCGGGAGTATCATCGCTGCGGCGTGTGTGGCCGTGTACGTGGGTATCTTCGCCGGTTTCAGATGTGCAGGATCTGTTTTCGGCTCCTGAGTCTCCGTGGCGAAATCCCGGGCGTGCGTAAATCAAGCTGGTAGCGGGCATATCGGCCTATAGCCGATCGTCTTAAGAAGGTAGAAGGGTATCAGATGCTTACAGATCCGATCAGTGACCTCCTTGTTCGATTGAAAAATGGCGCTCAGCGTCGTCATGAGACGGTGGCTGTTCCGACTTCGAAGTTGAAGCGCGCAATCTTAGAGGTCTTGAAGAGAGAGGGGTACGTCGATGGTATTGAGGACGGAATGCGTGATGGGCATCCGATCCTCGATGTGCGGCTGCGATATGTGGGGGAAGGGCAGCCCATGATTACGGGTCTGGAGCGGATCAGTAAGCCGGGACGCCGTGTTTATGTCGGAAGCAAAGATATTGCCAAGGTCCGCAATGGGATCGGTGTGTCCATCCTCTCGACCTCGAAAGGCATCATGACTGATCAGGAGTCTCGCAAGAATAAGCTAGGTGGGGAGATTCTGTGTTCGGTATGGTAGGCGGGACTAGGTCTTAACGACTGAATAGGGATGTAGAAAATCATGTCGCGGATAGGGAAAAAACCAATCGAGGTTCCCGGTGGAGTGGATGTCAAAGTTACCGGATCGAATGTGTCCGTCAAGGGTCCTTTGGGGAAGCTGGATTGGTCTTTGGCGCAGGGTGTGAACGTTGCTGTGGATAACGGCCAGATCGTTGTAACCCGCTCTAGTGAAGACCGCAAGCTGCGGGCCTTACATGGTCTTGTTCGAGCGGAATTGAATAATATGGTGCATGGTGTGACCAAGGGGTACGAGCGATCGCTGGAAATAACCGGGGTCGGATATAAGGCGCAAATTCAGGGCCGGACGATGAGTTTCAATGTGGGGTATATCAATCCCGTCGTCTATCAAGTGCCGGCTGGTATCGATGTGAAGGTGGATAAGCAGACTCTCATCAATGTCAAGGGAGTCGATAAGCGCCTTGTCGGCCAAGTGGCGGCGAATCTCCGATCGATCAAGCCGCCCGATGTGTACAAGCAAAAGGGTGTTCGCTATGCGGGCGAACAGTTGAGGAAAAAGGAAGGCAAGACAGGGAAGTAGGTAGCGAACATGAATACGGCTGAAAAATTACGACAACTGAAACAGCGGCGGCGGCGTGTGCGAAAGACGATCATAGGGACTGCTGAACGGCCTCGTCTGAACGTATTCCGTAGCAGTGCGCATATCTATGCGCAGGTGATCAACGATATTGAAGGAAAGACGCTCGCAGCAGCGTCGTCGCTCGATAAGTCACTGCGCACGTCGCTTAAATCGACGAGCAGCATTGAGGCGGCGAAGGCGGTCGGGAAGTTGATTGCGTCGCGGGCGAAGGCCGCCAATGTGAACACCGTGGTTTTTGATCGCGGCGGACGGATGTATCATGGCCGAATCAAAGCACTTGCCGATGCGTCGCGTGAAGAGGGTCTTCAGTTCTAGCGCGGTCATCCTATTCATCCCCACCAATTTTGAGTGGGAAGAGCAGAAACGAGGCACTGTGTGCGTGTCAATCCTGATGAACTAAGCCTGAAAGATAAAGTCGTCTTCATCAATCGTGTTGCGAAAGTGGTGAAGGGCGGCAAGCGGTTTAACTTTTGTGCCCTGGTTGTGGTCGGCGACGGCCATGGTTGGGTGGGGATCGGCAAAGGGAAGGCTGCGGAGGTCCCGGTCGCCATATCAAAGGCCGTCGAACAAGCCAAGAAACATCTGGTGCATGTTCCGCTCAAGGGCGGCTCAATCCCTCATGAAGTGCATGGCCTCTTCGGCGGCGAGCATGTGCTGCTCAAGCCGGCAGTTAATGGGACGGGGATTATTGCCGGAGGTGCAGTTCGCGCGGTGGTCGAATTGGTGGGTGCGCATAATGTGATTGCGAAGACGCTTGGCCGAGGTAATCCATTCAATGTGGTCCGAGCGACGTTGGATGGACTCACGCAATTGCGAAATCCTGAAGAAGTGCTTCGTCTACGTCGTCGAACAATGACGGAGCGGCAGGAAGGGGCGGCGGTGTAATGGGTACGGTTGTAGCGCCTAAATTGGAAAAAACAGAAGTGCAAGGTGTTCGTGTCACGCTCAAGCGTAGCCCTATCGGTACGCCGGAAACGCATCGTCTGGTTCTGCGCGGGCTTCGGCTTCGGCATATTCGGCAGACTGCCGTCCATCCGGACACGCCGCAGGTTCGCGGGATGATCAGGAAAGTGGGTTATCTGATCGAGGTTGGAAAGCCATGAATCTTCATGATTTGACACCGGCAAGAGGGGCAAAGAAGCGGCGAAAACGGATCGGCCGTGGACCTGGGTCCGGCCATGGAAAGACCGCTACCAAGGGGCATAAGGGATTGCTGGCGAGATCCGGAGGCGGAAAGCGTCCTGGTTTTGAAGGCGGTCAGATGCCGTTGATTCGACGGTTGCCGAAGTTTGGATTCGTCAATAATTTCCGCACGGAATATGCCATTGTCAATGTGAGAAGCTTTCAGGATTGGAACGGAAGCGGCACCATCACCCCTCAAGCAATGGTGGATGCCGGCTTGGTCAAGCGTAAAACACTGCCAATCAAAATCCTTGGCAATGGAGAGCTGAAGAAATCACTCGTCATTCAAGCCCATAAGTTCAGCAAGTCTGCGGAGGCGAAGATTCAGTCGGCTGGAGGGAGAGTCGAGGTCATCGGCGGTGTTTGAGCGGCTCCTGACCAGTGTTCAGAATATCTTCAAGATTCCTGAGCTTCGCACTCGTATATTGTTTACGCTCGGGATGCTCGTCGTGTACCGCATCGGGGCGCACATCCCGACTCCTGGCATCAACGGCGAGGCCCTCTCGGAATTCCTCCAAAAACAGGGCGGTTCCCTGCTTGGGTTTTTAGACATTTTTTCAGGCGGGTCGCTGTCTCGCTTGACGATTTTCGCGCTGGGCATCATGCCCTATATCAGCGCCTCGATCATCATTCAGCTGCTGACGGTGGTTGTGCCCCACCTCACCAAGTTGGCAAAAGAGGGGGAACGCGGGCGGAAAAAGATCATTCAATATACACGATTCAGCACGATCGGCATTGCGTTGATTCAGGGATTTGGGATCGCAGTCGGTTTGGAACAGATGAATCAAGGTGCGTTCGTGTTGAGTGCTGGATGGGGATTCCGACTCATGACCGTGATTACGCTCACGGCAGGAACGGGTTTCCTGATGTGGCTTGGTGAGCAGATCACTGAACGTGGAATTGGGAACGGAATTTCGCTGATCATTTTTTCAGGTATCGTAGCGCGACTGCCGTCGGCGGTGGCTCAGACCTTCGACCTCTACAAGGTCGGGCAGTTGAATATCGTGATGCTCGTCGCCTTGGCGGCACTGATGGTAGTCGTGGTGGCGGCCATCGTATTCTTAGAAAGCGGCCGACGAAAAATCCAGGTCCAGTATGCCAAGCGCGTTATCGGCCGGCGGGTGTACGGCGGGCAGAGTACGCATATACCGTTGAAAATCAATACGGCTGGTGTGATTCCACCTATTTTTGCGTCGTCGATTATCGCGTTTCCAGCCACAATCGCAGGATTTTTTGAGACGCCGTGGGTCAAAGAGATCGGTACGCAACTGTCGCCAGGATCGGTGCTCTATACGCTGATGTATGTCGGGCTCATTCTGTTTTTCTGTTTCTTTTATACGGCTGTCGTTCTCAACCCGGTTGATATGGCCGACAACATGAAGAAGTACGGGGGGTTCATCCCCGGAATCCGGCCAGGCCAACGTACGTCGGACTATATTTATAATGTGCTTACAAAAATCACATTTGCCGGTTCTATTTACTTGGCTGTAGTGTGTGTCATCCCGGAACTGCTCATTTACAAATTGAATGTGCCGTTTTATTTCGGCGGCACTTCATTATTGATCGTGATCGGAGTGGGGCTCGATACGGCGCAGCAGATTGAATCGCACATGCTGATGCGCAACTACGAAGGGTTTTTAGGTAAGGGCATGGCTCCGCTACGCGGAAGAAACGGATAATGCCGCATGCGGCTTGTGTTTCTTGGCGCTCCAGGTGTCGGTAAGGGTACGCAAGCTGATAAGGTTGCCGCACAGTACGGTGCCAGGAAAATATCGACTGGGGATTTGCTCCGAGAGGCTGTTCGTCAGCGCACGAGTTTGGGTCTTGAGGCCAAGGCCTATATGGACCAAGGGCGGCTCGTTCCAGATTCGGTAGTCATTGGGTTGGTGCGGGAGAAGTTGAACGATCCCAGTTACGCCAAGGGATTTATCCTGGACGGGTTTCCCAGGACGGTTCCCCAGGCAGAAGAGTTGGGAAAGGTGTTGAATGAACAGGGCATCGGTCTGAATCGCGTCATCAACTTTCAGGTGTCTCGCGCTGAGATCGTGAAGCGGTTGAGCGGGCGGAGAAGCTGCCCAAAGTGTCAGGCAACGTATCACGTGGAGTTCGCGCCATCTAAAGAAGCCGGAATCTGTGATCGGTGTCAGGATACGTTGGTTCAGCGAAGCGATGACGAGAAGGAAGCGATTGAAACAAGGCTGAAGGTCTATGAAGAGCAGACTGCCACGTTGATCGGCTTCTACGAGAAGAAAAATATCTTGTCGCATCTCGGTAGTGAGGGGCCCGTCGAGTCTGTGTATCATGGTTTATCGAAGGTGCTGGCGGCATACGATACGGCATGATCATTCTCAAGACGCCTGCTGAAATTGAGATTATGGCGGAGGCGTCGAGAGTGGTTGCCGAGGTGCTCGAGATTGTTCGGAAAGAAGTTCGACCAGGTATCAGCACCGACGATCTTGATCGTCTAGCCGAGAAAGAAATTCGGGCGAGGGGGGCGACCCCGGCGTTCAAGGGGTACAGGAATTATCCTAAGACGCTCTGTGCATCCGTGAACGAACAGGTGGTTCATGGAATACCGTCAGGCCGGAAACTCAAGGATGGCGATATTATCGGGCTTGATCTTGGCGCCATTGTGGGCGGGTTTTATGGAGACTCAGCGGTAACGGTGGCAGTTGGTCCGGTGCCTAAGAAGATTGCGGCGCTCGTACAGGTGACGGAAGAGTCGCTGTATCTGGGAATCGAGCAGGCGGTGGTCGGTAATCGGTTGACGGATATTTCGCATGCGGTCCAACGTCATATCGAGTCGGCTGGGTATGCGGTCGTCACGGAGTTTGTGGGGCATGGGATCGGCAGGCAATTGCACGAAGAGCCGCAGGTTCCCAACTATGGGAAGCCTCGACAGGGACCGCGGCTGCAGAGCGGTATGGTGCTCGCTATTGAGCCAATGGTCAATATGGGGGGGAGTGCCGTACGAGTTCTTGAGGATCGTTGGACGGCGGTCACAGCTGATGGAAGCTGGTCTGCTCACTTCGAACATACGATTGCCATACAACCGAGTGGTCCAGCTAGAGTTTTGAGCCGGCGAGTCGCAGGCGACATTTAAGTCGCAGGAAAGAACGCAGAAGTACGTGGCCAAAGAAGATATTATCGAAGTACAGGGATCCGTGGCAGAAACCCTGCCGAATGCGATGTTTCGGGTAAAGCTCGAGAATGGACATATCATTTTGGCCCATATATCTGGCAAGATGCGCATGCATTTCATTCGTATTCTTCCTGGTGATAAGGTAACGGTGGAAATGTCGCCGTATGATTTGACCAGGGGTCGGATCACGTATCGTTTCAAGTAGCAGGGGGCATGGAGTTCTCATGAAAGTCAAATCATCGGTGAAACCGATTTGCGCAAAGTGTAAAGTTGTGCGCCGGCGCGGGGTGGTTCGAATTCTTTGCGACAATCCACGCCATAAACAGCGTCAAGGGTGAGGATGTCCTTCGCTATTGGTCGAGCGCGCATGGGTGCATGGCGTGTCTCGTAATAGTGGATGACGGTACACGATTCGACGGAAGGGAGAAGCAATGGCACGTATCGCTGGCGTCGATTTGCCTAGAGGCAAGCGGGCCGATATTGGCTTGACCTACATTTACGGAATCGGACGAGCAGTCGCTTTGAAGATTCTGAAGGAGGCCGACGTTGATGGAGCTGTCCTGGTCAAAGATCTGAGCGAGGACAAGATTGTCAAGCTGCGCGAAATCATCGATCGTGATTACCGGGTGGAAGGTGATCTTCGCAAAGAAGTCTCATTGAATATCAAGCGGCTGGTTGATACGGGGACATACCGCGGCCTCCGGCATCGGAAGGGATTGCCCGTGCGCGGACAACGGACCAAAACGAATGCCAGGACGCGCAAAGGACGCCGTTCGGGTGTCGGTAGCAAGCCGAGACCGTCGACGACGAAGTCCTCCCCAAGCGCATAATTCGTCGAACGCACAATGAAGGAGTTCGCATGAGCGTCAAGAAGGGGAAAAAGAAAGAACGACGAATCGTTCAAAGCGGAGTGGCGCACGTTCAGGCGTCGTTCAACAATACGATCGTGACGATTACCGACATGAGCGGGAATACGGTGGTGTGGGCCAGCGCAGGTAATCAAGGATTCAAAGGATCCCGTAAAAGCACGCCGTTCGCTGCGCAGCGGGCAGGAGAAGCTGCCGCCCGCAAGGCGATGGAGAGCGGGATGCGGCAAATCGATGTCTATGTGAATGGGCCTGGATCCGGTCGCGAATCGGCGATCCGCTCGTTGCAAGGAGCTGGACTGCGGATTAACCTGATCCGTGATGTGACGCCTATTCCACATAACGGATGCCGTCCTCCAAAACGACGGCGTGTTTAAGTCGTAAGGAACCGAACGTCGGATTGAATAACGATTCTGGACATGCGCGAGGGCATGTCTGCGGCAACTGGAGGTAGAGAAGTGGCAAAGTATCGCGGTCCCGTCTGTCGGCTCTGTCGGCGAGAAGGTGAGAAACTGTTTCTCAAAGGTGCGCGTTGCATGACAGAAAAGTGCGCCATCGAGCGGCGGAGCTATCCTCCCGGCCAGCATGGACAGGGGCGTCAGCGGACCTCTGACTATAGTCTCCAGTTGCGTGAAAAGCAGAAGTTGCGGCGCATTTACGGTCTTCAAGAACGGCAATTCCGAGGCGTGTTCGAGCGGGCTGAGCGGCAAACCGGTGTCACGGGTGATGCGTTGTTGCGGTTGCTTGAATGCCGGCTCGACAATGTCGCGTATCGATTGGGATTCGGCATGTCGCGAAAGCAGGCTCGGCAGATCGTCAGTCACGGACATCTCCTGATGAACGGGAAGAAGATCACGGTCGCCGGCGCGCTTGTGAAGGCGGGGGATGTCATCGAAGTTCGTGAGCGGAGCAGGAATCTGGCGACGATTCAGGGAGCCTTGGAGGCTATCGATGGTCGTGGGATTCCTGACTGGCTCGAGCTCGACAAGGGCGCATTCAAAGGGGTTGTGCGCGCATTGCCAGCGAAGGAACATATCCCATTGCCGGTCAATGAACAAATGGTTGTGGAATTGTATTCACGATAGCCATTAGGTCCAGGGGCGGCGTTGTTGTGCGGAACAGACGTTCCACAGGTTAGTTACGTACACGCGGTACATGGAGGGGGAGTCATGATTAAGGCGATGAAAGACTTTCAGGTCCCGATGCGGGTGGAAGTCGATAAGGATGCACATTCCCCAACATTCGGTCGATTCACCACAGAAGCGTTCGAGCGGGGGTTCGGCACCACGATTGGAAATGCCCTGCGGCGCGTGTTGTTGTCGTCTCTGACGGGCGCTGCAGTTACCACGGTGAAGATTGAAGGGGTCGTGCATGAGTTTTCGACGATCGCCGGTGTGACGGAAGATGTGACGGCGATTATCTTGAACATCAAAGGTCTGCGGTTGGCGCTCCATACCGATAAGCCCAAGACGATTCGATTGAAGAAAAAGGGGCCTGGTGAAGCCAAGGGATCCGACATTATTCATGACGCCGATGTCACCATTCTGACTCCGGATTTGCATATCGCAATGTTAGACAAGGATGCAACGCTGGACATTGAAATGACGGTCAAACACGGCCGTGGATACGTTCCCGCAGAACGCAACAAGGAAGAAGGACTGCCGATCGGTGTGATCGCCATCGATTCGATCTTCTCTCCGATCAAACGGGTAAATTTTCAGGTTGAAAACGCTCGTGTCGGCCGCATGACCGACTATGACAAGTTGACGATGGAGATTTGGACTGATGCGACGATCAGCCCACGGGATGCGCTATCGACTGCCGCCGGGATTTTACGCGAGCACCTGGATATCTTCATCAATCCTGAGGAGCGTGGCGAGGGGAAGAGCGAGGCGGGATATGAGGAATCGCAGCGGGAGGTGAACAAAAACCTTTCCCGCAGCGTGAATGAGCTGGAGCTGTCCGTCCGTGCTGCGAATTGTTTGAAGAATGCCAATATCAAAACAATCGCAGATCTGGTGCAGAAGTCCGAAGGAGAGATGCTGCGGACGAAGAACTTTGGGAAGAAGTCTCTCAACGAGATCAAGGAAATCTTGTCTGAAATGGGACTCTCGCTGGGTATCAAGGTGGATCTGCCACCGTCTCACAATGGGAGTCCGAAGGCGGAGTAATTCTAGGTCAAGGGGAACGCCGTGCGACATAGGAAAAAAGGGCGACAACTCGGCAGGCAAACTAAGCATCGGTGGGCATTGTTCCGTAATCTCGTCACATCGTTGCTCGATCATGAGCGGATCGAGACGACGGAAGCCAAAGCCAAGGAAATACGCGGGTTCACTGATCGGATGATTACCTTGGGGAAGGAAGGGACCCTTCCAGCGCGGCGGCGTGCGCTCGCATTTTTGCGGAGCAAGGACGTGGTGTCCAAGTTGTTCGCAGATGTGGCGGGACGGTTTAAGGATCGTCGTGGAGGGTACACCAGGATTGTGAAAACCCGTCGGCGCATCGGGGATGGCGGAGAAATGGTTGCTATTGAATTGGTGTCACGTCCAGAGGCGCCGGCAGCAAATAAATCAGCGAGTGCTGCTGTACAACCATCGGCTGGCGAAACTCAAAAGTCAGCATAGATTTTCTTTCTGTTCAGATCCCTCGTGCTATTGTTCTGCAATGCCCTCCATGTGGAAACACATGGAGGGCATTGTGTTGTCTAGCCTCTCCGGAGATCCTCACGGACGTTTACTTGCCCTGTCGTGCATGCTACGATCGTGCTAGCGATTTTTTGACTGCTGAGAGATCCGGCACATGTGGGAACGAATCGTAAGGTGGACACTTCTGACGTTGAGTGTGTTTTTGTCGGCGTTTCTCGGCTATCTCCTCTTTGTGAATGCAGATTCAGCGCCCACGACTCAACCGGCCTCTTCGGGATCGATTGAGCGCGCGGATGCGAAAATTTCAGCGTTTATCTTTACGCAAACCAAAGGTGACCTTGTCGAGTGGCAAGTTCAGGCTAAGCAGGCGCGGTTGTTCGAGCAGGAGAAACAGGCACGGCTTACCGGGGTCGATATTACGTTTTATGGCGAGACGGGGACGGAGCTGACTCTGTCTGGAGAAGAAGGAACGCTCGATATCGCAACGAAGAATCTTGTGCTGTCTAATCAGACAGAACCCTTGGTCGTTGAAACGAGAAGTGGATATACCATTTATACAAATCATCTGGCATGGAAAGACGAGACGAAAGAGATTCGTACGGATGATCCTGTCCGAATCGTCGGTCGTGGAATTGAAGTGACAGGGCGCGGATTACTCGGCCGGATGGCCGCGCAAGAATTCGAGATTTTAGAGGATGTTCATGTGGATCTTGTTCCTGTTTCTTAATGCGGTTCTGTTCGGAGACGTGGTACAGAGCCATTCTGCAGAATCTGGACTCCTGCAAAAAAATGGAGCAACCGCCGCTGTCCC
>SXPO01000140.1 GCA_005793285.1 Nitrospiraceae bacterium | reverse complement strand
GTCGGCGCCGAATAAACGACTCCTCGTCGGGTTGCGGTTCGAGCAAGGCTGGCTCATGGCTGGGTGTTTCGGTAGTCATACGGTAGAAGCCGGGAATGCTAACAGGGGGGGGGAAGGGGCGTCAAGAACGGCACATTTTGTGAAAAGAATTTCCAAAGTAAAAATAGTCCCATGATACGGCTGTTGGCGTTGGGCGTACTGTTCGTTCTGGGGGTTGGCACGCCCGTGCTCATTTATACGAGTCCAGGCGGCACGCTCGATGTCATGAAGCAGAAGGCCGCTGTCACCGGACAAGCTCAGCAGAACCGTTTCCAGCAAGGTCCGTAATAACACTTCGTTCCTCGGCGGAATTCACCCTCCCATTGGCCTATTCTGCATATGTTGGTACAGGAATGGTCTTGGCCGGCGAAGCCGGCACCGCGGATTGGCGGGTGAATTCGCTGGAATAGAGGTTGAGGATGGGTTCATGGGTATGCCGCTGTCGCTGGGTCACCAGTTGCAGACTTTGAGCGCCGATTTCGATTCGGTCGATCAAGACGGACCCTGTCAGACGATCGGGAAGCCCCTGCATCGAAAACAACTGGTAGCTCAACAGCCAATCCAGGCGGTCTTTCTCCTTTTCCCTGATGATGAATCGGGCTCCCGGTGAGGGCGCTCCTTTGAAGAGCAACACCCAGATATTGGAGCGGAAGGCGGGGCTGGCCTGGTCCGCCGACGGGCGAAACTCGGGAATCAATGACGGTAGTTTGTCGATCGGCATGGGCGGGGACAATTCAATGTCCACCAGGCGCACGAACAGCGGCCGGTTCTCGCGCTCATCGCTTGGGTCGGCCGTATAGCTGAACGAATAGCGGATCTCCGTGCCGTGGCGTGTGAACGTATAGACGTCTTCTCCGTTTTCCGGAGAGACTAGCTTGCTGAAATAGCTCGACCAATCGGTGATCGGATAATAAGTGAAGACGCGCAGGGCTGATTTGCGGTCGCGCACCGCCTGCGGCAAGCCCATCTTTTCATGCAACTCTGCCTGAGTCAGGCCAAGAAAACCGTCTTCAAAGTAGGGAGCGGCGTCGAGATTCGGCGGACGCAGCCAGCACGAAACGACCAGGAGCAGGGCGGTGAAAACGGCTGGTCCGGCCATGTAAGGGCGAATCAGTGCAGCAGTCATGATAGGCGGGGATGGTATCGGTGGGTCGAAAACGATGTCAAGGCGACCGCCGCTGCCGGGTTGCCGGTGCAGTACGCATCCAGTATGATCTCGACTCAGTTTTTCATTCGGGGGAGGATCGGGAGTTGGCTACACAGATCAGGCAACAGGCTCAAATCGAGGCGCTGCTCAAGGAGCGTATTCTCATTCTGGACGGGGCGATGGGGACGATGATCCAGCAGCGCAAGCTGGACGAAGCAGCGTTCCGCGGCGAGCGGTTCAAGGATTGGAAGAAAGATCTCAAGGGCCACAACGATCTCTTGAACATAACCCAGCCGCGTATTATCGAAGACATTCATCGGCAATATCTGGAAGCCGGAGCCGATATCGTCGAAACCAATACATTCAATTCTCAGTCGATCTCGCTGGCGGACTATCACATGGGGTCTCTTGGCTATGAACTGTCCAAGGCGGGAGCGGAGTGTGCCAGACGGGCGGTCGAGACGGTTCACGCGGCGCAACCGGGGCGGCAGTGTTTTGTCGCCGGAGCGATCGGGCCGACCACCAAGACATCATCGATTTCAACAGACGTCAATAACCCCGCGGCCCGTGGGACGGTCTATGAAGAACTCGTGGCTGCCTACGGCGAGCAGGTGCGCGGGCTTTTGGACGGCGGGGCCGATCTGCTGCTGGTGGAGACCATCTTCGATACGTTGAACGCGAAGGCCGCATTCTTTGCGATTCAACAGGCCTTTGCATCCGGCGCCAGGCCTGTGCCGATCATGGCGTCGGTCACGTTTATCCAAGCCGGGAGTAATCGAGGCGTCACGGGACAGACGGTTGAGGCGTTCTGGAATTCGATTTCTCATGTGCCGCTCTTAAGTGTGGGCATGAATTGCGCGCTTGGGCCCAAAGAGATGCGTCCGCTGATCGAAGAATTGTCGCGCATTGCGCCGATCTATCTGAGCGCCCATCCGAATGCCGGATTGCCGAATCCATTGCTGCCGACCGGGTTCCCTGAAACTCCGGACAGTCTGGCGCCCCAGCTGCGTGAGTGGGCGCAGAATGGGTGGCTCAATATCGTCGGCGGTTGTTGCGGAACCACACCGGCCCATCTCAAGTCGATTGCCGAGGCCGCGCGCGAGATTAGGCCGAGAACGATTCCGGCGGTCATTCCCTATACGCGGCTGAGCGGCTTGGAAGCGGTCACGATCCGTCCGGATTCCAATTTCGTGAACATCGGCGAGCGGACCAATGTCACCGGGTCGCCGGCCTTTGCCAAACTCATCCTGGCCGGGGACTACTAATCCGCGCTCTCCGTGGCGCGCCAGCAAGTCGAAGGCGGCGCCCAGATCATCGACATCACCATGGATGAGGGCATGCTGGATTCCAAGGCGGCGATGGAGAAGTTCCTGCGTCTCGTCGCGTCGGAGCCGGATATCTGCAAAGTGCCGATCATGGTCGACAGTTCCAAGTGGGAGGTGTTGGAAACGGGGTTGCGGAATATCCAGGGCAAAGCCGTCGTCAACAGCATCAGCTTGAAGGAAGGCGAGCAGAAGTTCGTCGAGCAGGCTACGCTCGTGCGCCGGTACGGCGCGGCGGTGGTCGTGATGGCGTTCGATGAAAAGGGCCAGGCTGACACGCTGGAGCGGAAGAAAGGGATCTGCAGGCGATCCTATCGCATCCTGACCGAACGGGTTGGGTTTCCGCCCGACGACATCATCTTCGATCCCAACATTCTAACCGTGGCGACCGGGATTGAGGAGCATAACGAGTACGCGCTGAATTTTATCGAGGCGGCGGGCTGGATCAAACAGAACTTGCCCGGAGCCAAGGTCAGCGGCGGTATCAGCAATATCTCCTTTTCGTTTCGCGGCAACAATGTCGTGCGCGAAGCGATGCACTCGGCGTTTCTCTACCATGCGATCAAAGCCGGGCTGGACATGGGCATCGTGAATGCCGGCCAACTTGCCGTCTACGAGGAGATTCCGAAAGATTTGCTCGATCTGGTGGAAGATGTGTTGCTCAACCGGAGGCTCGATGCCACCGAACGGCTGGTGGCCTTTGCCGAGACGGTCAAGCAAAAGGGGAAAGTCGCGGTCAAGGACGACGAATGGCGTCAGGGTACGGTCGAAGATCGTCTGTCCCATGCGTTGGTGAAGGGCATCACGGACTACATCGATCAGGATGCGGAAGAAGCCCGACAGAAGTACCAGAAGCCGCTGTTGGTCATTGAAGGGCCGCTGATGGCC
>SXPO01000139.1 GCA_005793285.1 Nitrospiraceae bacterium | reverse complement strand
TCCATCGCCGGCGTCTACGACCTGAATAATACGCTCCTCAGCTTCGGCCTCCATTACCGCTGGAAACAAATCGCCGCGTCGTTTGTCACGCCGGTCGAACAAGGCACGGCCCTTGATGTCGGGGCCGGTACGGCAGATCTCGCGCTGCTGGTTGAGCCACGAATGGGCGCAACTGGGCGCGTAGTGGCGTCCGACCTGAACTATGCCATGCTGGCCGAAGGCCTTAAAAAAGTGGACGGTAGAGGGCTGACCGGAAAAATCACCTGCTTGCAGGCAAGCGCGGAACATTTGGGCTTTACCGACAATACCTTCGATGCCGTCACCACCGGCTTCTGCATGCGCAATGTCGGCAACCTTCCGCAAGCGGTGCGCGAGATTCGCCGCGTCATGAAGCCGGGGGGCCGTTTCATCTGTCTGGAATTTTCACGCCCCGTGTTCGGCTGGCTGCGAGCCCTGTACGATTGGTATTCGTTCAAACTCTTGCCATGGGTCGGCACAAAGGTGGCGCGAGATAAAACGGGCGTGTACGAATACCTTCCGGCATCGATCCGCACGTTCCCGGATCAAGAACGGCTCTGCCAGATTTTACGCGAGGCCGGCTACAGCCAGGTGTCGTATAAGAACCTGACCGGCGGGATCGTCGCGATCCACATCGCCGTCAAATGATAGTCGTAACGTCCATACAGTTGGAAAGTCATCCGGTCCTTGCTTTCGGACTTTTTGACTTGAAGACTATCGCACTATGAACTCGATTCTTTATATCTTCCTCCCCTGCAAGAAGGTCTATCCCATCGGGATTACCTATCTGGCGGACTTCATCCACCGACGGAAGCCTGAGGTACGGCAGCGCATCCTCGATCTGTCGCTGTTTCCTGTGCCGCAACGGAGTCAGGCGATTCGCGATGCGGCTGCCGACTTCAAGCCGGATCTCGTCTGCTTTTCCTGGCGCGATATTCAGATCTTTTCGCCTCACGAAGGCGATTCGTCGCTGGAACATGCCTTCAATTTTTATTTTGCCAGCAACCCGCTGAAGCGGATTGCCGCCTCCTTTGCAGGCGTGAAACAGCTCTACCGGTACTACAGCCACATCTATACAATCCTGTCCTATCCCTGGCTGGTCCGCAAAGAGTTCCCCAAGGCTCAGATTATGATCGGGGGCGGAGCCTTCACCGCGTTTGCCGATCAATTGATCGAAAAACTACCGGACGGCACGATCGGCCTGTTGGGGGAAGGCGAAGATGCAATATTGAAAGTGATTGAAGGCCGCTCGATCGAAGACGAACGCTATATCATCAAGGAGGGGAATTCCGTCAGAAAGGGCAATCAAGGCTCACCGACCTTGCTCGACGCCCAGACGGTCGATCTCCCCTATCTCACCTCGATTTTCCCTCAATATCGAGAATATCAGCACGAATCCATCGGGGTGCAAACCAAGCGCGGCTGCCCCTATGACTGCGCCTTCTGTCTCTATCCCTATATCGAAGGCAAGCGGGTTCGCTATCGGCCTCCGGACATGGTCGTCAAGGATATCGCCCAGCATTATCACCAGTGGGGGACGCGCCGCTTCTGGTTCACCGACGCCCAATTCATCACCGGCAAAGAAGCCTATCCGCAATGTACGGAGATCCTTGAGCGGATTCTTGCCGAGAAACTCGATATCGAGTGGTCCGGTTACATCAGGACTTCTTTGATCACCCCGGACTTGGCCAAGCTGATGGTGCGGTCGGGCGTCGGCGATTTGGAAGTGGCCATCACTTCCGGCTCGCAAGAGGTTCTGAACAACCTTCACATGGGATTCAAGCTGGAACGGCTCTATGACGGCTGTCGTTATCTGGCCGAGGCAGGCTTCAGGGGCAAAGTCATTCTGAACTACTCACTCAACAGCCCGAAGGAGACGGAAGAGAGCCTGCTTCAGAGCGTGGAATCCTACAAGATGGTCGCCTCGATCCTGGGTGAGGAACGGGTCTTCCCCTTGATGTTCTTCCTGGGGATCCAGCCCAATACGGATCTGGAACATCGATTGCTCGAAGAAGGGTACCTGTCGGCCGGGTATAACCCCCTGATGTTGACTCCAAGCAGCATCAGAAAACTGCTCTATAACCCGGCGCCGCTCAATAGCGTCATCGCCAAGGCCTGCCTGCGAGCCTGGGAAAAGAAACAAGGCAGTCGCGATCCCAGAAAATGGACCGGCTCTCTCTCTCAATCCGGTACGAAAACAACCTCGTATGCAGACACGAACTTGAGCAAAGGCATCGAAGGTAATTCGGGACGAGACGCCTTGCTCGCGATTGAAGATATTCTCCGGCCCCGACACCCTGCGCCGCCTTCTATCCCATCGGTTGAGAATCCCCACGTCACTTCAGCCAGGTAAACACCATCCTCTCGTCGGCCTGGCAGAAAATCTTTTGATTTCTCCATTGCTTGAGGCTTGACCATTGGGTGTGACACCCTTCACGGCCTTCTTGCATTCCAGTTCCAGCCAGTGCTATCATCCGCTTTCTTTACGGCTCTGTGCGCACGTCAACCATTTGGTTTTTCATACGATTACGGCGTTTCGCCTGTCTCATGATAGCGCCCTAAGGAGGCGCCTCCATGTATAAGACTATCTATATCCCCGTTGATAACTCCGATCATTCCAATACGGCCGTGGATATCGGCGTTCACATGGCCAAGACGTTCGGTTCAAAAATTGTCGGCAGCCATGTCTATGCCGCCAAGATGCACGATAAACGCTTCAAGCAGATGGAAGCGGGCCTGCCTGAGGAATACCACGATGAGAAGGAACTCGACCGCCAACGCCAGATTCACGACTCGCTGATCACCCGCGGGCTTCAGATCATCACGGACTCCTATCTCGACTACGTCGACAAGAAATGTAATGAAGCCAATTTGCCGATCGAACGCCGATCGCTCGAGGGCCGGAATTGGAAAGTCCTGGCCGAAGACATCAATACCAACGGGTACGATCTCGTCATCATGGGAGCGTTGGGTGTCGGTGCGGTGAAAGACAGCGTCATCGGCAGCAATACGGAACGTGTCGTGCGCCGCGTGCGCAACTCCGACATGCTGATCATCAAGAACACCCAGCCGATGACGGTCGGCAAGATCGTGGTGGCCGTGGACGGCAGCCCCCATTCTTTCGGCGGCCTGATGACGGGACTTCAGCTCGGCAAGGCCTTGAACATGCCGGTGGAAGCGATTGCGGCGTTTGACCCCTATTTCCACTATGCGGCGTTCCACAGCATTTCCGGTGTGTTGAACGAAGAGGCCGGAAAAGTCTTCCGTTTCAAGGAACAGGAAAAACTGCACGAAGAAATCATCGACAGCGGCTTGGCCAAAATCTACCAGTCGCATCTCGATATCTCCCGTGAAATCGCGCAGGCTGAGCAGACCGACGTCAAGACGACCTTGCTCGACGGCAAGGCCTTCGAAAAGATCATTCAATACGTGCGGAAAGACATTCCGGCCTTGCTGATCGTGGGCCGTATCGGCGTCCATAGCGACGAGGATATGGATATCGGCAGCAACACGGAAAACCTTCTCCGGAGCGCGCCCTGTAATGTGCTCATCTCGAATCGGAAATATGTACCACCGATCGATACCCAGGCGGAATACACGATCGCCTGGACCGAGGAAGCCTTGCGCCGGATGGAAAAGATCCCGATCTTTGCGCGCGGCGTGGCCAAGACGGCCATTCATCGGTACGCCATCGAAAAAGGTCACACCATCATCAGCAACACGGTCGTGGATGCAGCGGTTGGGCATATCCTGCCTAAAGGCGCCATGGATGCTATGCGCGCGCTTGGTGGCAGTCTGGATGCAGCCGGCATCGATCGCGACAAGATGCAGGCTGACGAATCCGTGACAAAAGATCTCATGGGCCCGACGTTAAGCGGAGTCATGACCCAGATTGTCGAGGAGAAACCGAAGTTCATCGATGCCTCCACTCAGGCCTACCTGGACCGCATGAGTCAAAACTACTTTGTCTGTGACGGCTGTGGATACATCGGCAAAGGCGACGCGCCGGTCAAATGTCCGGTGTGCAGCGCGGACGGGACGAAGTTCAAGCAAGTCGACAGGAAGGTGTTTGAAGTGGCGGCGACGGCCGAAGGCGAACTGGAAACGGACCTCGCGTACGACGATGTGCCGATGCAATGGACCAAAGATGCAAAAGAAGCGATCCGAGCGGTACCGGCTGGCTTTCAGCGGCGCCGCGCCAAAGCCAAAATTGAAAAAACCGCGCGCAAGCTGGGGATGACGACGATCACCCTCGAATACGCAGCCCCGATGATCAAAGAAGCGGCCTCGGAAGACTACACACCGATCTTCGCCAACAAGGGCACTGGGACGTCTGCCGAAGCGGCGGCCACGCTTGCAACCGTCAACGGAAACGGCACACCAGAAGCAGACAACGGCCACATTACGCCTGCTCCCTATACCTGGACCGTCGAGGCACAGGCCAGGCTGGAACGGGCCCCGGAAGGCTTCATGCGGGACTGCACCAAAGCGCTCATCGTCAAGCACGCGGAAAAGATCGGCGTGACTCACATCACCATCGAGGTCGCACACGAAGGCATCGAGCAGGCGAAAGGCTACATGGCGGAAGCCATGAAAACCGGCAACCTCAAGGACATGATCGCCGACCTGACGGGAAAGGGAAGTGCCTAGTGCTTGGTGCTGAGCCTCGTCTGATTTTCTTCGCAACCGTAACCCAGCACTCGCGACTCAGCACTCGACACTGAACAGTATGGGCAAATCACTTCCCATCTTTAACGGCTCCGCTCTGGCGGGCGCGTTCGGCTCTTTCCAGCAGCAAGTCACCCAGTTCCTCACACCGACAGCCCAAGGTCCAGCTCCACACGACGGCCGAACCGTCGATGACTTCAAGCCCTATCTGGTTGCCCTGAACCTGACCAAACGTTGCAACCTCAAATGCGACCATTGCTACCTCGACGCCACAACGAAAGCGGCAGGCGGCGACGACGAACTGTCCACGGAAGAATGTTTCAGACTCATCGACCAAATCGCCGAGGTCAACAAGGGGTGCCTGCTCGTCATCACCGGAGGCGAGCCATTGGTGCGCCCGGACATCCTTGATATCGCGCGCTATGCCGTGAAACTTGGCTTCATGGTTGTCTTTGGAACGAACGGAATGCTTATCGATGACCGGATGGCCAAAGCGCTGGTTGAGATCGGCGTCATGGGCGTCGGCATTAGCATCGATTCACTCGATCCGGTCAAACACAATGCGTTCCGCGGGGTCCCAGGCGCCTGGGAAGCAGCTGTGGCTGGAATCGAGGCCAGCAAGCGCAACGGCCTCCAATTCCAAGTTCATTTTAGCGCGCAGCCGATGAATTACACCGAACTGCCGACGGTCATCGACTGGGCCCATCAACTCGGCGCCCGCGTCTTGAATGTCTTTTTCATGGTCTGCACGGGACGTGGAGAAGAATTGACCGATATCACTCCGGCTCAATACGAAGAAGTGCTCGGATACCTGGTCACCTGCCAGGACAATTACAAAGGCATGCTCGTCCGTGCCCGCTGCGCGCCGCACTTCAAGCGACTGGCCTATGAGAAAGACCCCAATTCTCCGATTACCAAGGCCACCGGCTATATGGGTGGAGGCTGCCTCGCCGGCACAAACTACGCCCGTGTGACACCCAACGGAGAATTGACGCCCTGCCCCTATATGCCTCTCTCAGCCGGCAATGTCCGCCACAACAGCTTCGCCGATCTCTGGGATAAGTCGGATGTGTTCAATTCGTTCCGCTATCCCCAGCTCAAAGGTAAATGCGGCGACTGTGAATACACCGACATCTGTGGAGGCTGCCGCGCCCGCCCCTATGTCGACCACGGAGACTGGCTAGACGAAGACCAGTGGTGTCTCTACACACCGAAAGGCGGCGAGAGAATCAAGGTTGCGTTCAATACGCCGGAAGAGTCCGAGGTAGCCTGGGACGACGCCTCGGCCCTCCGTCTCAGCCGTATTCCATATTTCCTTCGCGCCATGGTGAAAAAAGGGGTCGAGAAGCACGCGCGCGAGAACAATGTCCCTCTCATTACCATCGAGTTGATGGAAGAACTCCGCAAGAAGCGATTCGGAAACGACGCCCCGGTCTTTAAATTCGATCGTGAAACGTAAACCGTGAGACGCAAAAAGTTCCGGCTTCCGGAGTCTTTCCTTCTCCCTGACGTTTCACCCTTTAACGTTTCACGGCACTAGCTATGGACGCTCTGCAAAGCATTGTCATCGATCTCAATACGCTGATTCCGATCATCAACCATTGGTTCCATCTTCTCTCGGCCGTCATTTGGGTCGGCGGATTAGCCTTTCTCGTCATGGCAGTCACGCCTGGCCTGAAACAGGCCGTCGCGAAAGATCAGATCAAGCCCATCACCGATGCGTTCTACCAGCACTATAAGAAAGTCGCCGGTATCCTCTTGCTCATCTTGCTGTTCACCGGCGGCGTGAACCTCCATTACGTCAACCAGGCCATCACCTCGCAGACCGGCGTCGGCATACCGCACCATGCCAAATACCTCATGGTCTTGATGATCAAGCTTCTTCTCGTGCTGGGCCTCCTGACACTCTTTCTGTACACGGTCATTTTCAAGTCAGACGATGAGACCGATGAGGGGGAGTCCTATGAAGCAATCCCTTTCCAACGCGCCGCCCTCTGGATGGGATTTTTCATCATTCTCTGCGCAGCTGCCATGAAACACCTGCACCAGTAGCGTCTGTCCCCCTCGACCATATCGGCCTTCACCGATATCTTGACCTTCCGACAATTCTACTGGTTTACGCCTATCTGGATTGCTTGGAACCGGAGAGCGCACGCTTAAAGACTCCTTTGAGACCGAAGTACCCGATGGAGTCTTTTAGATTGGAATAGAGCCGCTTGACGGGATTCATGTCTGGATTCGTCACGTATTCCATCGTCAGGGCGATCCGCTCTTCTCCCTCTGCCAATGGTGTGACGGCATGCCACAGCTTATCGCCGTTGAAAATCACCATATCGCCTGGCTCGGTCACCAACTCAAGATGGCGCGGCTGTTTCGTTGGGTCGTCCTTAAAAAGTTCGCACACCAACTTGCAGTGCGTCGATCGGTCGACCAACCCCATCAAGATCGTGTAGCGCGCCCCTTTGTAGTACGACGTATCGTAATGAAACCCAATGTGGTCGCCTGGCTCGGTATAGTAATAGAGTGCGCACGAATGTGGATCATTATCCGGACAAAACGTCAGCTTCGCGTCGACGAGCCGGCTCAAGAACGACTTGAAGGGGTCCGACCGGTAGAGATCTAGAAACCGGGGAGCCTTTTCCTGCACCGTATAATAGCTGACGCTGCCTCCCTTTTTATGGCCCGGGATATAGTTTCGATTGAGCTCCCCCTTGACCCCCTGAGCCTGAGGCACCAGCCTGTCCTCGACGAATGCTCTCGGCAAAAATTGTTTGATGACCAGAAACTCATTCTGATCCCAATACTCACGGCGCAGGCGTTCCATGTCCAATCCTGCCACCGCCCGCTCGACTGCTTCTGCCACACTGCTCGTCTGGAGATTCATCTTCGAACTCGCTCCTCCCGCCAATGTCGTCACGCGTCACCCGTCAATCACACAGGATTCCATTTTTCTTCCCACGCGTGACGCGTGACCATTGACACAAAACACATCCCATTACGGCCCAGTCAACACCGGAGCCTTGACGACTTCGACATCCGGCGGGGCTTTGAAATCAAACACCTCATTCCCCAATCCGGCATTCGGTTTCAACCCGGAAAACTCAAACGTGGCCACATTGCCGCCGATCTCGTACAACGACACGGTACGAAGAAAGTACGTCTTCGGGAATACTTCCACGACGATCCGTTGAAGATTCCTCGATGACTCCTGCTCCTTGGATTTAGGAAACAACGTAATCGGGCGAACCCCATCGGGTCCCCGCTCGTTCCCTGGCGTCGGCTCGACATCGAACGATTGGTCCAAACTGGCTGCCCCCTGCAGAAGCTCCAACGGCGCTTGGGATGCCGCCATCTGTGTCAACTTTCCGATCAATACCTGTTTGTGCTCCGGGACATAGACCCTGACATCGTCTCCCTTCACATAAATTTCTTCGTGCGCAGGATCAATGTAGTCCCACCGCAGCCGACCCGGCTTCTTGAGATACACCTTGCCGGACGAGATCACCGGACGCTCGAACCCTTCTATCCTCGTCTTCTGGACAAAGTCCGCTTGGAGGTCCTTGGTTTTTTCATACCGGGCCTGAATCTGCTTCACGACCTCACGGACCTCCTGAAACGCCTTGTCATCAGCCGGTCCATCGGCGCCTATAGCCGGAGAAACAATCAGCAGACTGAACAGGACTAGCAACCAGTAGCGACTCATGCTTCCGCAGCCCCGACCGGCCCACGCCGGCCCAACACTTCACGACGCCCATCCCGCCCCGCCGCGCCGACGATCCCTTCCGTCTCCATCTGCTCAATCATACGGGCAGCTCGTGGGTAGCCGACGCGTAACCGGCGCTGAATCAGCGAGGCCGACGCTTGCCCGGTCGTCAGCACCAGATCTTTGGCCTGTTCATACACCTCATCTTTTTCCTCTTCCTTGGCCGCCTCTTCCGATTGAAGCGATTGCAGTGCCTGATTATACGCCGGCAACGCCTGTTTCTTGACAAAATCGACGACAGAACCCACATCGTCATCCGACACGAAGGCCCCATGTAAACGAGCAAGCCGTCCGGTGCCGGAGGCGAGATACAGCATGTCACCTCGGCCAAGCAGCGCCTCCGCGCCGTTCGCATCCAAAATCGTCCGCGAGTCGGTCTTTGAAGAAACCTGGAATGCAATGCGCGCAGGAAAATTGGCCTTGATCAATCCGGTCAACACGTCAACGGACGGCCGCTGCGTGGCCAGCACGAGATGGATGCCAGAGGCCCGCGCCATCTGCGCGAGCCGTGCGATTTTGTCTTCCACGTCTTTGGGAGCCACCATCATCAAATCAGCCAACTCATCGATCATCACCACAATATACGGCAGCGGCTCCGGTGGCGTCTGGACAGACCGCATGCAGCCAGGCTCGCCCTCGGCGATCGCCGTCTCACCGGCGGATAGCCGTTGCTCTTCTGAAAGAAACTGCATCGGCAACTCTTGCTGCTCGACGGGCGGTACGGTCCGATCGGCGAACGCCTCGTGCAAACCGGCCACCTTTCGATTATACGAATCAATATTCCGCACACTGGCCTCCGCCAAGAGCTTGTACCGTCGTTCCATCTCAGCCACAACCCACCCCAACCCCCTAGCCGCCGATTTGGGATCCGTGATCACAGGCCGCAAGAGATGAGGAATGCCCTCATACGACTGAAATTCCAGCATCTTTGGATCGATGAGCAACAGCTTGACCTCGCTCGGCTTTGCGGAAAAGAGAATACTTAGCAGCATCGTATTCAGACTGACGCTCTTGCCGGCTCCGGTCGCGCCTGCAACGAGAAGATGCGGCATGGTTTTGAGATCCGCAGTGACCGGCGCGCCGAAAATATCTTTTCCCAATGCCAGCGTCAGTCTTGACCGAGCCCTCGTGAAGGTCTCGCTCATCAAGACTTCCTTAAGAGACACGGTTTCACGGGACCGATTCGGCACCTCGATACCCACCACCGACTTGCCGGGCAACGGCGCAACGATGCGGAGACTCACCGCTTTGAGCGCCAGCGCTACATCGTCGGCCAGAC
Organism: Nitrospiraceae bacterium; assembly: GCA_005793285.1. Lineage (GTDB taxonomy): Bacteria > Nitrospirota > Nitrospiria > Nitrospirales > Nitrospiraceae > Nitrospira_D. The sequence continues at coordinate 1,439 of SXPO01000139.1, read as the reverse complement.
TGACGATGCGCGCCACCTTGGTGCCGGGCACCGGTTCAAACTCATACATCGTCACCACCGGCCCCGGTCGCACTTCTGTGACCCGGCCGTCGATGCCGAAACTGGCCAGAGCCTTCGATAGAACGTCCGACTGGACCCTCAGCTCCTCATCGTCCATGCGACTGAGAGGGCCAGAAGGATCGCTCAGTAGGACTTCTGGATCGGGCAAGCGATAGTCACCGGCCTCGACCGGTGCAGCTGCAATTTCCGGTTCAAGCTCTTCTTCCACTGCAATGGACGAAGCCGTGGCAGCCTGCTGAATAACGGGAGGCGCTGCAATAGAAACCGGCTCACTCTCTTCTTCCGGCTCAGCGCTCGAATCCATACCCATACCGGCCTGGACCAGTTGCGGTCTCTTGGCTGACTCACTCCGATTACTGCTCTCTTCCGGTTCCTCTGCCGACCGCTCCGGAATCACCGCGGCCAGCCGTTCACGGAGGCCAGCCCAGCGTTGAGGTATTCGACGAACCACTTCCCCGATCGACAACGGGGTGGTGAACAAGAGTGAGACAAGGAATCCTGCGATGATAAGAATGTGCGCGCCGGTGCCGGCGAACACAGCCTGAAGCCCATCTCCGACTAGCTGGCCGACGGCTCCGCCCGGCATCCCCCGAGAGATCATTCCACTCGCGACTGTCGGAATCGCCGTCGTTTCGAGATGAAGAAATGCGCTCAAAAAAAACACAGCAGCCAGGGAGCTTCCGGCCGTCCTCACACGGATACTGGCGGGACTCTGCGAGAAACAACGTATTCCCAGCCGGCCCAACAAGAGCGGAAACAGATAGGCCGCCCCGCCAATGAGATAAAATAACCCTTCCGCCAAGAGTGCGCCGAAGGAGCCGATGAGATTGCGTGGTGGTCTGGAGACCGGATCCCCCGCTACAACGGTTTGTGCCTCACCCGGCACGAACGAGAGGAGACTCAGCAGCATCAGCAGGCTGATCGCGATCAAGACCACGCCGATCACTTCGCGCTGAAGATGAGAAGGCGGAGAAGGGGCCCGGCGGGCTTCGCGCCGCTTGACCGAGGCAGTGACACCCATGCGGTGGATGCTAACACAGGGGAAAAGTCATTTCAAACGAACGCGGGATGAAGCCGAATCGGAGAGCTTAGGACGACAGGGGCGGCGCGGTATGGCGGATGATCTTGCCTTCGACGAGGTACACCACCAATTCAGCGATGTTCGTGGCATGGTCGGCCACTCGCTCGATGTACTTCGCGATGAAGCTCAGGCGGATCGCGCGTGAAATCGTATGCGGGTCCTCGATCATGAACGACAACAGTTCACGAAATATCTGTTCCATCAGTTCATCCACGAGGTCATCGTGCGCGAGTACTTTTCTGGCCAGCGCCGAGTCGTCTTTGACGAAGGCGTCGATGCTTTCCTTCACCATGATCCT
>SXPO01000138.1 GCA_005793285.1 Nitrospiraceae bacterium | reverse complement strand
ACGGCTGATGGCCGGCGCGGGGGACTTCCGCTATCACCTGGAGACGATCCGGCGGTTCAAACCGCATACGCTGTCCGAACCGGAAGAAAAGATCGTCCACCTCAAAAACGTCACGGGCCGCAGCGCGGTGCATACCTTTTACGATGTGGTCACGAACGGATTGACCTTCACGCTGACGGTCGGCGGCAAGAAAAAGTCGGTCAATCGCGAAGGGCTGATGACTTATGTGCGGAGCCAGAAGGCCTCGGTCCGTCAAGCCGCCTATCAAGAACTCTATCGCGTCTTTTCGGCACAACAGGACCTGCTGGGAGAAATCTACAAGGCGCTCGTGAACGACTGGAAATCAGAAAACCTCGGTCTCCGCCGCTTTGCCTCTCCCATTGCGACCCGCAACCTAAACAATGATGTGCCTGATCAGGCCGTCGATGTCCTATTGGCATCCTGCGCAAAGAATGCCGACATCTTTCATGCCTATTTTTCGTTGAAGGCAACAATCTGCAAGATCAAGCCGATGAACCGGTATCACATCTACGCCCCACACCGCACAGAGGCCAAGAAATACAAGTACGCCGACGCTGTGCGGATGGTCCTTGACGCCTATCGCGGCTTCTCACCACACCTCGCCGATTTGGCTGAACAAGTATTTCGCGATCGGCATATCGACGGCCCGACCAGGCCCGGAAAAATCGGCGGCGCCTATTGCTACAGCACCGTCCCGGGGATGACGCCCTATGTAATGCTGAACTACACCGGGGAAGCCCGCGATATCGCAACGATGGCGCATGAACTTGGCCATGCCGTCCACGGCATGATGGCCAAAGACCATTCAATCTTTACGTTTCATTCAACCCTCCCATTGGCGGAAACCGCCTCGGTGTTTGGCGAGCGAATTCTCTCCGATGCCTTGATGTCTCACGAACACAATAAGGCCGTTCGGCAGGGATTGCTGCTGAGCCAACTAGACGACATCTACGCGACAGTCTTGCGGCAGGCCTATTTTGTGCGCTTTGAAAAGTTGGCCCATCAGATGATCGCAGACGGCGCAACAGGCGATCAGCTGGCCAAAGCCTATTTCGATGAGCTGCGCCAGCAATTCGGCAAAGCAGTGAAGGTACCGGATGAGTTCCGATGGGAATGGCTGACCATCCCCCACATTTTCGCTAGTCCGTTCTACTGCTACGCCTACAGCTTTGGAAATTTGCTCGTGCTGGCGCTGTACCGGACGTATAAGGAACAGGGCGACTCGTTCGTGCCCAAGTACCTGGACCTCCTGGCCACTGGAGGCTCAGAAGCCCCGCAAGCGATCCTGAACAAAGTCGGCGTGGACATGACATCCGAATCCTTCTGGCAATCCGGTTTCAATACGGTCCGGGAAATGGTCGAGCAGTTGGAACAAACGATGTAAGTCTCTCCGCTGCGACGTTACCTGCCCGCGGATGGGGCTTGACAGATACTTGGCACGGCGGTATACTGAGAATGCTTATCATAATCGTCAACGAGAGGGCACCTTGTACCTCTGCTTGTGCAACGGGATTACAGAGTCGGATGTACGCGAGGCTGGACGGACCGGCTGTGTGATGCCCTGCCAGCTCAAGTCCAAGTTCGAGCTCAAGCGCACTGGCTGCTGCGGACGCTGCGCTAAGAATATTGAGACATTCGTCGAGATCTCTGTTCAGGGAGCATCGACGCCCTGCCCCACCATAGCGGACCGCTAGACTGCCCCCTTTGACTCCTCGTATTTCGTAAAGCGTACAAGGTGAGGTGTCACGGGTGAGGACAAGAGGTGATGATGGGAACCTCTACTGAGAGGAGGCTGCGCTGATACGCTTTGCAATATCTGCGACACGACGGCCCAAGGCCTTAGCATCGGCTAACTCTTTCTTGTCGATCCCTGAACTGTCACCTTCCGTCGTAGCGGACGCCCCGAATGCGCCGCCGCCGCTGACGACGATCATCTGATTTCCCAACATCGCAGCGAGAATCGTCAGCATCGTGATCTCCTTGCCGCTGGAGATTTGGCCTCCGGTGGCAAAGGCTGCACCGACCTTGTTCTTCATCTTGAATTCGGGAAACACGCCGAACTTGAACTGCCAGTTGTCGAAGAAAGTCTTGACCTCCCCCGACATATTGGACCAATAGACCGGTGAGCCAACAATCACAGCATCAGAGGAAAATAGGTCATCCGCCGTCACCTGCCCGACTCGCTTGAGCACCGCGAGAGTGCCTGGAACCGACGTGGCCCCCTCGGCAACTGCTTCAGCCATCCGCTCCGTATTCCCTGACAACGAATGATAGGTCACCAGAACTTTGACCGGGGGCGGAGCCTCTTCGGCCCATGACCACGGAGTGATGTTGAAAATGATTGAGAAGGCCAATGCGGCTACGAGAGGATTATTCATAGCAGGGAAGCGATACACTGTACGGAACGTACAGCGTATCTCGTGACGCGCGACGCGCAGGACGGAAAGAGCGTATCTCCCCTCTTTGCTTGGGAGATACGAGATGCGCTCGCCTCGCTGAGTCGGCGAAGCGGGCTTCACGAGGAACAAGCGCCATGCGCGTTACCTCCTGATCGTCTCTTCTTCCATGTGTTCTTCAACCGACACCTCCGTCAAGGTGCCTCGGTAGGTACAGCGGTGACACCGAATGCGCCACTCTTCAATCCACTTTTCCTGCACATACGACTGCCGGCAGGTGGGACACACAAACACGCCTTTTTTATAGAGCACACGACGCTTTTCTTGCATAACAGCCTCTTTCTAAAATCCGTCTGGAGGATGGCACAATCTCCGCCGGGATTGCAAGAACGATGGCGCGAAGCCGCGCTGGTCCAGACATTGCCGAAACCAGCCTTGACTCGGCATAGACCGACCGCTACGATGCGCGCATGCGTCTGATTGATTCCCTGATCGTTGTTCTGTCGATCCTGCTCATGACGCTCGTCGTCGCTGAGGCCTCCTCGCCCACGCTAGCCGCAGATCCTGGACTGCTGCCGATCCGCACACCCTCCGGCATCATCATACAAACTGAGATCGCCGACACATCGGTTAAACGCGCCACCGGCCTCATGTACAGAGAGCGGTTGGATAAAGACCATGGCATGTTGTTCATCTTCGGCCAACCGTTACCCTGGACCATTTGGATGAAGAACACGAAGATCGCGCTGGACCTGATCTGGCTGGATGAAAAGAAACGGGTCATTCACATCGAGCGGCAGGTTCCCATCTGCACCAAGAGCGACGACTCGTGCCCTCAATATCGGCCGAATAGCTCCGATGCGATCTATGTGCTAGAGATTGCCGGCGGCACAGTGGATGGCTATAAGATCGAGAAGGGATCGAAACTGGAGTTCAAGACACCCTAATCGCAGCCTTCCCTATGCCCTCTCCTGCCAGGATCTGACACGCCGCGCGATAATGACGCCCGTCACCCGTTCGATGGCTTTCATCACCCGGCTCAAATGGGCGGTGTCGGCAATTTCCACCACAAAATCCAGCTCCGCCTTGCGATCTTCGCGCGTGATGATTTCGGCACGGCTGATATTCGCGTGGCATTCTGCAATAGCGGACGACACGTTGGCCAACACACCGGTCTTATCCTCGGCAATCACAGCCACTTTGACGGAATGCCGGCCTGGAGTTGCCGTATCCCACTCCACCTCCACCAGCCGCTCCCGATCATAATCCAATGCTTCCAGGTTCGGGCAATCAACGGAATGGATCGTAAGGCCTCGACCTCGCGTAATGTATCCTAAAATTCTATCACCGGGAACGGGGTTGCAGCAGCGGGATAGTTGCATCAAGAGATCCCGTGCGCCCTTGACCTGAATCCCCTGATCCCTGCCTCTGTCGGCCAACGGTTTCGGATGGCTCGGCGGTTCTGCAATCGGCGCACTGTCAGAGGCAGGAACCGCTAACCGTCCGATGACTTTGGCCGTCGCGACATGTCCGAATCCAACGGCTGCTACCAGCTCATCAGCGGTCTCATATCCTTCATGCTGCGCCGCCTCAAGGAACTGGCTGGACTTGAACATCTGGGCAGGCGCCAAATTATGGCGGCGCAGCTCAGCTTCCAATAACCGCCGGCCGATTTCCAGGCTGCGACTCTGTTCTTCGGATTTGATCCAATGCTTGATTTTTGT
>SXPO01000137.1 GCA_005793285.1 Nitrospiraceae bacterium | reverse complement strand
AGTTCTTTCGCTGGGAATTGGCAACAGCCGTCGCAGGACATCTATTGGGTATCCACCCATTCGATCAGCCGAATGTACAAGAGAGCAAAGACAACACGAATCGCGTCCTGGGGATCTTTCAATCGACCGGACGGCTACCGGAACTACCAGGCAGCACTCCCAAAGAAGCGGCACAGGATCTCTCCAGCCGTCTTCGGGCCGGCGCCTATGTCTCTGTCTTGGCCTATACGACGCCGTCGCGTCCGTTTGAGGCCGCCGTGCAACGTCTCCGCCGAACCCTTGTCACAAAGCATCATGTGACCACAACTTTTGGATACGGTCCTCGCTACCTGCATTCGACCGGACAACTGCATAAAGGCGGGCCCGATACCGGTCTCTTTCTCGAATTAGTGGACCGCATGACCCCGGATCTGGCCATCCCGGGCAAGCCATTTTCATTTGGAACATTGGCCCATGCGCAGGCTGCGGGTGATGTGGAGTCGCTTCGTGCGCATCATCGCCAGGCCATCCGTATCCAACTAGGGCACAATCAAGCGGCGACGGTTGATGCTGTGACAACGGCACTGACACCGTCCGGACCATCACGGAAGCGAACGGCTGCGAAGAATCGCCGTCGGAAGTCCCGACGCTGACATGACCGGTACTCCCGACATCCGCATCGCGCCCGATGGCCCTGAATGGGCCCATGCGGCCGCGTCACTCGTCCATGCCGTCAGTGAAGAGGCCATTCGATCCCATGGCCGGTTTCTCCTGGCGTTGTCAGGCGGCTCGACTCCGAAAACCCTGTACCAGACGATGGTTTCACCGGAGTGGAAGCAGCGATTCAATTGGCCGCACATATTTTTCCTCTTCGGAGATGAACGCTGTGTTCCCCCGGAACATGCTGAAAGCAATTTCCACATGGCCCAGGCCGCGCTGTTTCAGCCCTTGGGAATCGACTCCGATCACATCTATCGGATACAGGGGGAACATCAGGACCCTGAAACTGCCGCACAACAATACGAAGAAACGCTGCGCCGACTCACGAATACTGTCGCTCATGAAACGCCCCAGATTGACCTGATCCTTCTCGGTCTTGGAGAAGACGGGCATACGGCCTCGTTGTTTCCAGGGACAGCCGCACTTCAAGAACAGAGACGGGCCGTGACAGTCGGTCACGCGCCCACTGGCATCGGATCGCGCCTGACCATGACAATAGGTGTGCTCAATAGGGCGACTGTGGTACTGTTTCTGGTCGCAGGTTCGAGCAAGGCCGGCATCGTGCGCGCGATTCTGGAGCCGGACAGTGCGGCAGATCGAGCGCTTCCGGCTGCGCTGGTTGCCCCGGAAAGAGGGCGGCTGATGTGGATGTTGGATCGCTCTGCGGCTGCGCGACTGACAATCCTCCACCATGAGATCCTGGGTGACGGCCAGACATGATTCTTGCGGGCGACATCGGCGGGACCAAGACCAATCTTGCTCTTTATGAGTGGGCCACGGAGCGGACTGAACCGATTCGTCTCGAATCATTCCATAGTCGAGACTACAGCTCTCTCGAAGACATTCTCCAAGAATTTCTAGAGCCGCCTACACCGCCCACTGTGCTGGATGGAGCTGCGACCGCAGAATCCGGCTCGGCAGAGGAGGCGAAACAATCGACGGAGCGTATCACACTTGCCGCTGCCTGCTTCGGTATCGCCGGGCCGGTCATCGACAATCGTAGCCAGACGACCAACTTACCCTGGGTGGTCGATGGTGCGAACATTGCCAAGCAGTTCAATATTCCCCGCGTCCAGCTGCTCAATGATCTTGAATCGACTGCCTATGGGATCGCATGGCTGCGGCTAGACGAGCTGGAGGTGTTAAATGCCGGGAACCAGCCTAAAAAACGGCAAGCCCTCGCACTCATCGCTGCGGGTACGGGATTGGGGGAAGCCATTCTCTTTTGGGACGGGAAATCCTACAGACCGATGCCCTCGGAGGGAGGCCATGCGGATTTCGCCCCAAACAATGACCAGGAAATCGAGCTGCTTCGTTATTTACGAGGCCAATACCTCCATGTGAGCTATGAGCGGATCTTGTCCGGTTCTGGTTTGCATGCCTTGTATGAGTTCCTACGCGACACGAAAAAGAACGAGCCCACATGGCTGGCAGAAAAGGTCAAGGCCGGGAATCCAGCCGCAGAAATCGCTGAAGCCGGTTTGAAGGGCCAGGCGGATATTGCCAAGCAAACGCTGGATCTTTTTGCCACCATCTATGGCGCTGAAGCCGGAAACCTGGCCTTGAAGGCGCTCTCTCTGGATGGAATATATGTGGGCGGCGGGATTGCCCCGAAGCTCATCACCAAACTTCACGACGGCACATTCATGAAAGCGTTTACGAATAAGGGCCGGTACAAGCGCCTCCTGACCCAGATGCCTGTGAAAGTCATTATGAACCAACAGACCGCATTACTTGGCGCGGCATCCGTCGCAGCGGCTCTCTCGCTCGCTCCTACACCATGATGTCTGTCGATCTCGATCAGCTCAAGAAAGCAGCAGCCTTAAAGGCCGTCGAATTCGTCCGCACGGGCATGGTTGTCGGACTGGGGACTGGATCGACCGCGAAACACATGATCATGGCGTTGGGTGACAAGGTGCGCGCCGGCATGAATCTACGAGGGGTGCCGACATCGCAAGAAACCGCTGCCCTCGCCAAACAGGCCGGCATCCCTCTCATCGATGCAGAGAATCGATGGGAGATTGATGTCGCGATCGACGGTGCCGACCAAGTCGATCCTTATTTCAATTTGATCAAAGGAGGCGGGGGAGCACTCCTCAAAGAAAAGATCGTGGCGGCCTCTTCCAAACAATTTATCGTCATGATCGATCACACCAAACAAGTCCCGGTGCTTGGAGGATCGTTTCCGCTGCCGATCGAAGTCATCCCGTTTGGGTGGGGCAGTACGGCGCGTGAAATAGAAACGCTCACAAAGAGCCGCGTGCTGCTCAGGGAACGTCACGGAGTCCCCTTTAAAACTGAGGCGGGGAACGTGATCGTCGATGTGCATATCGACTGCATTAGTCAGCCGGGTGAACTGGAAACAGCATTGAACCGCATCCCCGGTGTGGTGGAAACGGGACTTTTTGTCGGGCGAACGAATATCTTGATCGTCGGGACTCCCCAAGGCGTTCACACCCTCCATGCCTCTCAGGCCT
>SXPO01000136.1 GCA_005793285.1 Nitrospiraceae bacterium | reverse complement strand
GTATCAGGATCAAGCAAGCAGGCGGGCATGGCGGCCATAATGGCATCAAGTCCGTCATTGAGGCATTAGGCACTTCCCGCTTCGTGCGGCTCAAGATCGGCGTTGGGCGGCCTGCGCCGAGGCAGAATTCAGCCGATTATGTGCTGGAAATGGTGACGAGCGACGAGATGGAAGTATTCGACCCCTGTGTCGAACGGGCTGTGGATGCGCTAGAGTGCCTAATACACCGGGGTGTGGAGATAGCGATGAATCAGTTCAACGTCCGGGAAGAAAAGGAAAGTGGTGAGTTGTAAGTGGTGAATGTTGAGTTGAAGAAATAACTCTGCACGCAGAACTTAAAACTCAGAACTTATTAAAGCATGGGGCTTTGTTGCGGGATGATCGGGCTTCCGAATGTCGGGAAGACGACGGTGTTCAATGCCTTGACTGGCAGCGGAGCGTTGGCAGCCAACTATCCATTCGCCACCGTCGATCCTAATACCGGCATCGCACTGGTGCCTGATCCGCGCCTCGTCACACTCACCGATCTCTTCAAGTCAAAGAAGATCACCTATAGCACGCTTGAAGTTCGGGACATCGCCGGTTTGGTCGAAGGCGCCAGTAAGGGAGAGGGACTCGGTAACCAGTTTTTGGGCCACATCCGAGAAGTCGATGCGTTGCTGCACGTCGTACGGTGCTTCCAGGGGACTGATGTGGTGCATGTCAGCGGTGGTGTGAATCCGCTCCGCGACATCGGTGTCATCGAAACGGAATTAATGCTGTCCGATCTTGAAACGCTCGACCGCCGAAAACAGAAAACCGAGAAGAAGGTCCGGGCGGGAGATAAAAAGGCGGCATTTGAGTTGGAGTTTATCGCGCGGTTGATCGGTCTGCTCGATAAAGGCGAGTGGTTGGGCAATCTCCGCTACACACCGGAGGAGCAGGCGATCCTCGATGAGTGCCAACTGCTGGCCGCCAAGCCGGTGCTATTCGTGGCAAACGTGTCGGAGGGGAAACATGCCGATGAAACGATGGTACAGGCCGTGCGTGACTTTGCCGGCAAACGAGGCGCGGGCGTCGTGACCATCTGCGGTCAGCTGGAAGCCGAGCTGTCGTCGCTGCCGGAAGCTGAACGAGCCGATTTCCTCAACGAGCTGGAGTTGACGGAATCCGGCCTGGTGCGTCTGACACGCGAGGCCTACATGCTGTTGAATCTCGTCACCTTCTTTACTGCCGGGGAAATTGAATCTCGGGCATGGCCTATCGCGCGAGGGATCAAAGCGCCGCAGGCAGCGGGCAAGATCCATTCGGACATGGAGCGTGGCTTCATCCGGGCTGAGGTCTACCACTACAACGACTTGCTGGCATGTGGTTCAGAGGCCAAGGTGAAGGAAAAGGGGCTCTTTCGCCTTGAAGGGAAAGACTATGTGGTTAAAGAAGCGGACATCGTGTATTTTCGGTTCAATGTTTGATCGTTGAAGAAGTGGGATCGTTCGATGTCATGTGGGCTGCGAGTGGTTCTGCAGGGCATGAACGACATGCCTCCACAGGGCTGACCCTCCAGGCTGATACTACCCACGCCGCTATAAATTGACAGTTTTGTTCTGCCTGTGGTACCGTTCTTCGGTCGTTGCGCCGGAGAGGCGCCATACACCTCGCTCCCGACCGGTTCGGGGGTCTTTGTCCAGGAGGATTCTTCCATGGAGCTCTACGAGTCTCTGTTCATTATTCGTCCGTCCGTCTCCGATGAGGAGACCAAAACGCTCATCGATAAGATGAAAAGTGTCGCCGACAAGACGGGCGCACAATTCATCAAAGCCGAAAATCTCGGAAAGAAAAAGCTCGCCTATGAAGTGCGTCATGAGCGGAAGGGCACCTACGCCTATTTCTACTTTAAGGCGCCGAACAACACGGTCGGTGAACTCGAGCGGGCGTACCGGTTAGAAGATAACATCATCAAGTTTCTGACGGTGCATCATGAGAAGCCATTGGTGGAGCGTCGTCCACTAGAAGTCTCGGCGCAGGAGTCCGACGGTGGCCGGATTTAATAAAGTCATTCTCATGGGGAATCTCACGCGGAATCCCGAGCTGCGGTACACACCGAGCGGGACGCCGGTGGCGAGTTTCGGTCTCGCCGTGAGCCGCCGGTTCAAGCAGGGCGAAGATCTGAAAGAAGAAGTCTGTTTCGTCGATATCGTGGTGTTCGGCAAGCAAGCGGAACATTGCGGACAGTACCTGAGCAAGGGCAATGGCGCGATTGTCGAGGGGCGGCTGCAGCAGCGACGATGGGAAACCGAAGACGGTCAAAAGCGCAGCAAGCACGAAGTCGTCGCGCAGGCTGTGACGTTTATGCCTAAACGTCAAGAGGGTGGGGCCGCCGGTGCAGAACCTCCGGCTCACGATGAGCCCGGCTATGACATGGATGAACAAGGTTAAGCGCGTAGGAATGAGGAGGCAGTGATGGAACGGAGTAACGACAGCGAGCGTGGCGGAGGTAGATTGTTTCAACGCAGGCGGCCTTGCCGTTTTTGCCTGGAGAAGGCTCCGATTGATTTCAAGGACGCCGGATTGCTGAGAAATTTTCTGACTGAGCGGGGGCGGATCGTCCCTCGCCGTATTTCGGGAAACTGCATGCGCCATCAGCGTGAGTTGACGGTCGCCGTCAAGCGGGCTCGGCATATCGCCATCATCAGTTTCGCAGAGGAGCGATAACGAGCGTGACCGGTCATTGCAGCGTATTGGAGCGGGGCAGCGGTGCGTCGCTGGGGATCGGGATGGATCTACTCACACCCAAGACTGTAGATATCACGGCGGACGGCGTGTCGCTCTCGGGAGATCTGACGGCTGAAGAGCTGGGGCTCACCGATGCGGACGTGTCTATCCGCGGAACATTGTCGGTGGGGCTGGATCTTCGATCTGTCGAACGCACGATCTGCCTGACGGGAGTTGTGGAAGGAACGGCAGTGCATCAATGTGTGCGCTGTCTCAAGGATTTCGAGAGTCCCCTCGCGTTCTCTGTGCGCGCTGCCTATGAACGGGACACCAAGGCCGCGGCGCCCGTAGCCAAGCACGATGCTCCACGGAAGAAGAAGGCCGCGCCGGCAGTGGAGACCAAGCTGGAAGAGCCGGATGATGATTTGTACTATTACGCGGGTGAGCAGCTTGATCTGGCGCCGATGCTTCGTGAACAGGTGATTCTTGCTTCTCCCATGCATCCGCTGTGTGCTGAGGAATGTCTTGGGCTCTGCGCCCAATGCGGGAAAAATTTAAATGAGGGGCCGTGCCGCTGCGCCACGGAACCGACGGGAAATCCGTTTCAAGCTCTGCGCGGCATGAAAGAAAAGTTGTAGGAGCCTGCCGGTCAGTGAAAGGCCAGGCGGTGGCGCGAAGAAGGAGTTGCCATGCCCAATCCGAAACATAAACACTCACGAGCGAGACGCGACAAGCGCCGGACGCAGAAGCTGCGTATGACGCCTCCAGGAATGTCTGTCTGTCCTCAGTGCCACGAGTTGAAGCTGCCCCATTATACCTGTTTAAACTGCGGGACCTACAAGGGCAAGGCTGTCATTCAAGTCGAAGAAGCGTAGCGGAAGGTGCATGGTGCTCTGTGACATCGGCCTGACTCCGGCGGGTGGCGCGACTGTCTTAGGCCG
>SXPO01000017.1 GCA_005793285.1 Nitrospiraceae bacterium | reverse complement strand
CCGGTATCGACCAGCCGGAATGTTCGCTGCCGATAGGTCGCATCTGCGTAGTTGCGATCGCGCGTCACACCGGGAACGTCATCGACGATGGCGGTCTTGACGCCGAGGATCTTGTTGAACAGCGTGGACTTCCCTACATTCGGCCGGCCGATGATGGCCACCAAGGGTGGTGTTGAGGACTGAGTGCTGGGTGCTGGGTGTAAAGACATGAGATCAGATGAGAACGCGATCCCCGAACCGTAACATAGGGTTTTTCTCAAAGACAACCCATCTCGTTTTCTCTTTGGGCCTTCCGGTATACTTTCCCTCATGACTCAGCACTCAGCAGTCGATTCTCAGCACCTCCTCAATTGGGATCAGATCGATGACGTGCTCCTTGATATGGACGGCACGTTGCTGGACCGGCATTTCGACAATTTCTTTTTTGAGGAAGAATTGCCGCGTCGGTATGCGGCGCTCCAGGGTCTGTCGTTTGACGAATCGCGCAGCCGTTTGATGGCGATGTATCGGTCGATGGAAGGCGAGTTGGCATGGACGGATCTTCACTACTGGAGTGAGCGGGTGGGGGTCGATGTCGTGGCCATGCACAAGGAGCTGGATCATATGATCGGGTTTTTGCCGGGAGCGGAGGAGTTCTTGCAGTACCTTCAGCGCCTGGGGAAGCGCGTAACCATCATCACGAATGCGCATGAATCGGGTGTGTCGGTCAAAACCGCCAAGACCGGGCTCGATCGGTACGTTAATCGCATTGTAGACGCGTTCGAGATCGGCTATCTTAAGATGCGGCCCGAGTATTGGCCGAAGTGTCAACGCTTGCTGGGGTTCGATCCGGCGCGATCACTGTTCATGGATGATGACGAGGGGTGTTTGATGGCCGCGAAGCGATTCGGCGTGGCGCACCTCATTCACAGCGCCAAGTCGAGTTCCCGGCTGCCGCCGGCGCCGCTGGCGCAATTTTTCTCGGTTGCTGGATTTCATCCGCTTCTCGATGGTCATCCCGTCACTCGACCAGAATAGAAGGGTGAAGATCTCTGATGCGGATCTGGTGATCGTTCAAGCTGATTCCGGCAGGAGGCTGATCAACGGCCTGCGAGGGGTTCGCGTGGCATCCGTGATCATTCCGTTCAGATAGTATAGGATAGGCTCTGGGTAAGTGGGTGAGAGGGGCTGGTATCGTACGGTCGAGCAAAGACTCATTCTGAAAGGGCTGAGGGCAACGTATGCGAAGCGTCAAGAGTTCCAGTGTGAAAAACCTGCTGTTTTGGTTGATCGTGGGCCTGTTCCTCGTGTTGCTGTTCAATCTTTTCAGTACGCCGCCACCGTCTCAGGAAGAAACGATCTTATTCAGTGAGTTCATGACGAAGCTCGACAAGGGCGATTTGGAAAAGGTCGTGATCCAAGGCAACCATATTAGTGGACAGTTGAAGGATAAGACCCGGATCCGCACCTATTCGCCGGATGACCCTGCGATGGTAAAAGAACTGCGAGAGAAGAATGTTCAGATTGAAGTGAAGCCGCCGGATGAAAGTCCCTGGTACGTCACCTTGCTCGTGACGTTGGGTCCGTTTGTCCTCTTTCTCGGCATTTGGATTTTCTTCATGCGCCGGATGCAGGGCGGAGGCAATAGCGCCTTGTCGTTTGGGAAAAGCCGCGCGCGGATGCTGACGGAAGATCGCAAAAAGGTCACGTTTGCCGATGTGGCCGGCGTCGAAGAAGCGAAAGAAGAAGTCCTGGAAGTCGTGGAGTTCCTGAAGGACCCTGGGAAGTTCAGGAAGCTTGGAGGTAGGATCCCCAAGGGAGTGTTGGTGGTGGGCCCGCCTGGTACGGGTAAAACATTGCTGGCAAAGGCGGTGGCCGGCGAAGCTGGAGTGCCATTTTTCAGCATCAGCGGGTCCGATTTCGTCGAAATGTTTGTGGGAGTCGGAGCGTCGCGTGTGCGGGATTTGTTCGAACAGGGGAAAAAGCATGCGCCCTGCATCATCTTTATCGATGAAATTGATGCGGTTGGCCGGCTCCGCGGCGCAGGGCTCGGGGGCGGTCATGATGAACGGGAGCAGACTCTCAATCAGTTACTCGTTGAAATGGATGGGTTTGAGACGACCGAGGGAGTGATTCTTGTTGCGGCAACCAATCGCCCTGATGTTCTTGATCCGGCATTATTGCGCCCTGGCCGGTTTGATCGCCAAGTTGTGGTGGATCGCCCTGATGTCCGTGGACGAACAGAGATTCTCAAGGTCCATACGAAGCGCGTGCCGGTTGGGGACAATGTGAAACTGGAACAGATCGCGCGAGGCACCCCAGGATTTGCTGGCGCCGACTTGGAAAACTTGGTGAATGAGGCGGCCTTGTGGGCGGCGCGCCAGAACAAGAAGCAAGTAGAGATGGCAGATTTCGAGATGGCGAAGGACAAGATTCTGATGGGCGCGGAACGGAAGAGCATGATGCTCACCGATGAGGAAAAACGGGTCACGGCCTATCACGAGGCGGGCCATGCATTGATGGCGAAATTGCTGCCGGGCGCAGATCCTGTACATAAAGTGACGATCATTCCTCGGGGACGGGCTCTGGGTGTCACGATGCAGCTGCCGACTGAAGATCGGCACAGTTACTCCAAGGAGTATTTGTCCGATCGGTTGGCCGTGCTCATGGGCGGACGGGTTGCCGAAGAACTCGTATTCGAACATATTACAACCGGCGCAGGTAATGATCTGGAACGTGCCACGGATCTGGCGCGCAAGATGGTGTGTGAATGGGGAATGAGCGAGAAATTGGGGCCGCTGACATTCGGGCAGCAGGGAAGCCCCGTTTTCTTGGGCCGTGACGTGTCGGCCAGGCGGGATGTCAGCGATCAGATGGCGCAGGAGATCGATTCGGAGATCAAGCGCGTTGTGATGGAGAGTTACGAACGGACCAAGCGCGCGTTATCGGAACATATGACAGGCTTGAAGGCGTTGGCTGAGGCGCTGATAGAGAAAGAAGTGCTGGATGGGTTGGATGTCGATCAGATTCTCATGCAGTCGTCCGCACAGCCTGCCGGCTAACAGGCAGGAAAAGGTGTCGCTCGTCCCCGATACATGGCACCTGCGATTTTGGGGACATCCGGCAGCAGGAAGCGATCCAGATGGGCGATCTTCAGACCGGCTTGAGTGATCAGCCGGTCGATTGGCCGGTTCAGGTGACAGCCGCAGCCGATGACGTTCTGAATGGGATTCAGCCGGTCCTGCCAGGCGGCGATGGTTTGATTGTCGCTCCGTCCATGTTCGAGAAACAGCAACGTGCCTTCCGGTTTGAGCACGCGCGCGACTTCCCGCAAGGCCTGTAGCGGGTCGGGAATCGTACAGAGCGTCCAGGTGCTGACGACCCTATCGAATTGCCGATCCTGGTAGGGCAGGGCCTCGGCTGTGACCTGCGTGGTTCGGACGGGAAAGGTGACTATCGCAATTCGCTCGCTGACCCTGTGGGGCAGAAGATCCGCCGGATCCACGACTGAGAGGCGTGAGACACTCGCAGGATAGTGAGCCAAGTTCAGCCCGGTCCCGAATCCGATTTCCAAGACCTCCCCGCTGGCATCTTGCAGCAGATCAGCCCGCAGCAGCTGAAAAGCCTGGCCGCTCATCACCCAATCCATCAGCCGAGGGAACATGTGCCGACTGTAGAGTCCCATCGTTGCGTGCAGTATAGCAAAGAGCATCCACGGCATGGCCTGCAAATCTTGTTGCGCCTGAGAGGTCTATGTTAGATTCGCACGTTCGACTGAATGCCCTCCGCGCATGATCCATGAGCAAGACCTACGATCACCACGCAGTTGAATCGAAGTGGCAGGCCTACTGGGAAGAGCATCGGCTATTTCGGGCGATGGACGACCCGTCCAAGCCAAAATTCTATTGTCTTGACATGTTTCCCTATCCGTCCGGTTCCGGACTCCATGTCGGCCATCTCGAAGGTTATACGGCAACCGACATCGTATCCCGCTACAAACGGATGTGTGGGTTCAACGTGCTGCATCCGATGGGCT
>SXPO01000135.1 GCA_005793285.1 Nitrospiraceae bacterium | reverse complement strand
GTCACTCATTGTTATCTCAGACCATTCGTAGGCTGCGGGAGGCACAGGCTTTGAGAAATCAAATTTATAGCCAAGCTGTTCTGCCAGATTTTTTGCAGTCTGTGGCATGAACGGATAGAGCAAGACGGTTAGCAGGCGCAGGGCTTTGGCAGTTGTGTGGAGGACGGTGTTGAGTTTAGGGACCTCGTTCTGGTTCTTTGCCAGTTTCCAGGGTGCGGCCTTATCTATGTATTCGTCGCAGAGGCCGGCCAGTTCGCCGATTGCCTGCAGATTCTCGCGGAAGGTGAGCGCACTGAATCCTCGTTCCAATGTCGCCGGCAGTTGCATGGCGGCCTGGGCGATCTTTTCTTCGAGTTCTGGCAGCGCGGCCGGGCCGCTTGCGGGAATCTTGCCGTCTGCGAAGCGCTCGATCATCGTGAGGGTGCGGCTGAGCAAATTGCCGATGCCGTTGGCTAAGTCGCTATTGATGCTCGCGATCATCGCAGTTTGTGAAAAATCTCCATCCTGTCCAAAGGGCACCTCGCGCAGCAGGAAGTACCGGAAGGCATCGACGCCGTAGGTGTCGAGCATCTTGTTCGGGTCGACCACGTTGCCGCGGCTTTTTGACATCTTCTCGCTATCCACTGTCCACCAGCCGTGTGCAAAGATGGTTTCCGGTAATCGAAAATTCAGCGCCATCAGCATCGTGGACCAATAGACGGCATGAGTCGTGAGAATGTCTTTCCCGACGAGATGTACGGTTGCGGGCCAGAATCTGGTGCCGGCTGGTTGTTGTTGCGGCAGATATTCCAGGGCGGAAACGTAATTCACGAGCGCATCGAACCAGACGTAGGTGACATAGTCCTTGTCGAAGGGGAGTTCGATACCCCACGACAACCGCGATTTTGGTCTGGAGATCGACAGGTCTCCGAGTTTCTGGGTGGTTAAGAACCCCAGAACTTCATTGCGTCGGGATTCGGGTCGGATGAATTGCGGGTGTTGCGTAATGTGGTCGATGAGGCGGTCCTGATACTGTCCCATCTTGAAAAAATAATTGTGTTCGCTGAGCTTCTCAATGGGGCGTTTACAATCCGGACACAACCCGTCAGCCACATCTTTTTCTGTCCAGAACCGTTCGTCGAATGTGCAGTACCATCCGGTATAATCATCCTTATAGATCAGCTGTTTACCGAATAGTTCTTGAAGGTATTGTTGGACAACCGTCTTGTGCTCTAAATCGGTCGTTCTGATGAAGGCATTGTTCGAGATGTTGAGCCGCTTCCAGAGGTCCTGGAACTGCGGGGCGAGCTTGTCGCAGTGGACTTGGGGATCGATGCCTGCCTTGGCTGCGGCTTGCTGGACTTTTTGTCCATGCTCATCGAGCCCGGTAAGGAAGAACACCTCGCGCCCACGCAATCGCCAATAGCGTGCAAGGACATCGGCGGCAATAGTCGTATAGGCATGGCCGATGTGCGGCACGTCGTTGACATAGTAGATCGGCGTTGTGATGTAGAAGGCGTTCTGCTCGCTCATGGCCGGATGGGAAGATATCAGGTTGGTGGCGAGGATTCTAGGTGGAGACTTCGGCCCGAGCGAGACCGAGGGCGTCGCGTAGACGGAGGAGAATGGTTTCCAGCGCCATGTGCATATTCAAGTGGCGGGTTGCTTGTTGCTCCGTACGTTCGATCTCATTCAGTAGATCCAGCAACAAGCCGGCATCGGCCTGTTGGGCGTATCGGTGGAGCTGGTCCACCTGGTCAAGATGCAGCAGATATTCTCGATCGCCGCCGACGAGTACGATGACAAGATCGCGAATCCATCGGCGAAGCCAGGCGAGTACTTCGCCGCTGCGGTCGGCTTTGGCCAAACTTTCAGCTGCTGTCAGGATGCCGGTGATCGATGCCAGGGTAGCCGGTGACACCAGGTCGAGGCATTCGCGCTGCCGCGCGCGCAGGGCTTCAAGATCCAGCGTGAGGGCTTCTCCAATGCGCCCTTCGGTGAAGAGAGCTAGGAAACGTGTGTCACTCGGCGGGAGTTCCCGCTTTAAAATCAACGCGGCTTCCACTTGTGTGTGAGCAGGAGGCGAGAATCGAAGCGACTGACAGCGCGAGCGAATGGTGATCGGCAGCGCCTGCGGGCGGCTGGAAATCAAGATGAACAGCCCATGTCCCGGTGGTTCTTCCAGCGTCTTGAGCAGCGCATTCGCTGCGCCGATCGTCAGTCGGTCGGCATCATCGATCAAGCAAATTTTGCGTTCTCCGATCAGCGGCCGGTAGATGAACTGCTGTTCAAGATTCCGCACCTGTTCAATCTTGATCTGCGGGACAGCCAATTCCTGGTCCGGCTCGATGACGACAAAATCAGGATGAGTCCGCGCGACGATCTGCACGCAGGACCGGCAGAGACCGCAACTGTCCTGATCGTCTGCCGGGTAGGGACGTTCGCAATTCAGCGCTTGCGCCAGCCGCATGGCGGTCAGCGCTTTTCCGATATGGGCCTCGCCATGAAAGAGGTAGGCATGGGCCAATCGCCCGTGGCTCAGCGCTGCTTTGATCGATGCGATCGGACGCTCGTGGCCGGTGATGTCGTGAAAGGGCATCGGTTATCGCCGCTGTCGCTTGGGGGACTGTGCTGTGCGCAGCCAATCCAGTACGAGTGTTTCCACGGTGGCGGCGACGGAGTCCAGCGAGAGCTGCGCATCGATGATTTTGATTCGTCGCGGCTCGTGTTTTGCCAACGCGTGAAATCCGGCACGAACGTTGGAATGAAACCGGCGGGTTTCCAGATCGAGCCGGTTCTGGCCGCCGGCCTGTCCGCGTCGCCGCCGGAGCCCGATTCCGATGGGGATATCGAACAACAACGTGAGATGCGGAGCGAGCCCGCCTGTCGCCCACTTGTTCATCGCGCGCAATTGCTTCAAGTCGAGTCCACGGGCGTAGCCTTGATAGGCCATCGTGGAATCTGAAAACCGGTCACAGACGACCAGCTTGCCGCGCGTGAGCGCCGGCCTGATCACATGATCGACATGTTGGCGGCGGGCGGCGAGTATGAGCAGAGCTTCTGTTTCCGGAGCAATGGCTTCATCGGAACGGTCGAGTAACATGCCGCGCAGCCGTTCTGCGACCAACGTCCCTCCCGGTTCTCTTGTATGCAGGACATCATAACCCTGTGCAGTCAGCGATTGGCACAGGCGGAGGGCCTGTGTGGTTTTTCCGCTGCCCTCGCCCCCCTCCAGCGTCATGAAGATGCCCGCAAGGCTTCGTGATGATAACGACAACGGCGACTCCTGAATGGCGCAAGAATTCCTGGGGCGATCCTATGCCAGGCCCAGGTGAATAGCAAGGTAGGATTGTGCGAGGTGGCTAGGCCTAGATTAATCGTCTAACCTATTGAAAATAGCAATAAAAAGCTTGCGGCATCTGTAAATAACTCTGTATGATGAGCCTCCGTAGCGTTACCTTCTATTGATCTCGTTGCTAAGCCGGACAGGATGCTGAAACCCGCTTTAAAACGCTATTTTTTGACCGGTCTCCTTGTGGTCACCCCGATCTGGGGAACGATCCTTATTCTGAAGACCCTGTTTGT
>SXPO01000134.1 GCA_005793285.1 Nitrospiraceae bacterium | reverse complement strand
GCCGTCATCAAGGCCGACCGCACGGTCTATACGACGGAGATCGTCAACCGGCTTCAAGGGAAAGGCGTCATCATGGCGTCTGAACATTGGGAGCAGGAGAACGCGCTCATGTTGCCGGCCCAGTTTCTCCATCATTCGAGCAAACTGGTAGCCGAGAGCGGAAGCGGGATCCGCTATCGGCTAATCAGTCTCTGGCCGATTTACCGGCGCAACGCTCCGGCGAGCGACCTGGAACGTAGCGCCTTAGAGTCTCTCAGCAAGAATCCCGACTGGCCGGTCACGGGGATCGTGGCCAGTGGGCGCAAACAGTACTTTCAAGCCATCTATCCAGACCTGGCGATCTCACAAGTCTGCATCGGCTGTCACAATAGCCATCGACTCAGTCCGAAGCGGGACTTCAAGCTCAACGATGTCATGGGCGGAATCGCCATTACCATTCCGCTGGAATAGGGCTACCCAAATACGCGTGCCATCAATGCGATAGCAGGCCGTTTCAGGCTGTTCAGAAAGGCTGTCCAGCAAGGCCGCACTCCAGATGGCTGCTCCTTTCACGTTTTACGTTTTACGATTCACGAATGCTGGAGAACGACGCTGGCAGCCTTTATCAACAGCCTGCTAGACGGGTGACACCGGATCGGCTGGTGGAGCAGTTTCACCGCCGTGATACTCCTCACGGTAGATAGCAATCACCGTCATCAGGATGCTCATGAGGATCGGCCCGACGAAGAG
Organism: Nitrospiraceae bacterium; assembly: GCA_005793285.1. GTDB lineage: Bacteria > Nitrospirota > Nitrospiria > Nitrospirales > Nitrospiraceae > Nitrospira_D. The sequence continues at coordinate 1,846 of SXPO01000134.1, read as the reverse complement.
CCCGATCAGGCCATAGAGGGCCAGCCCGCCGAGAATGCTGAACACGAGAAAGAGCGCGGGCATTTGAATGTCCTGGCCGATGAGCCACGGACGGAGGATCTGATCGACAGTCGAGACCACGCCCACGCCCCACGCCAGCATCGCCAGCGCTTTACCCATTGATCCGGCCATGAACAAATACAGAGCGACGGGCCCCCAGACGAACGCCGTACCACCGACCGGAAGCGACGCGAGAAGGATCGTGAGCGCGGTGAGCACCACCGCGAACGGCACGCCCAACACCGCATAGGCTGCGCCGGCCAGCAGGCCCTGGACGATAGCGGTCAGGAGCACGCCCTTCACCACGGCGCGAACCGTAATATCCAGCCGCGCGAAGATCTTCTGCTTTTGCGCCTCGGTGAGCGGAACGAGCTCGTAGAGAAACCGGAGCCAACGCCGGCCATCCTTGTACAGAAACCAGAGGGTAAAGAGAATGATGGAAAAATTGCTGGTCAGAAGAAACGCGTTCTTCAGCAGACTGCTCAATTGGTCGACGAAAAATCCTGAGATAGTTTGCGCGCTCGACCGGACCAATTCCTCCAGCGCGTCAGGATTCAGGAGATAACGCCCGATCGCATCCTGCAACAGGCCTCCGACCGCCGGCACCGTCGAGAGCTGTGCCGGCAGACGTGAAATGCCTCCGGCATCGATCCAGGCCCGCACCGCCAGCTCCGCACCGACAGCTTCTTGCACCAGCAACACCGCCATCAGCAGCACCGGCGCAACCACCATTACCAAGACCCCCAAGGTCAGGCACGAGGCAGAGACTGCGTCGCGCCCCCCCAAGCGGGCGGTCAACCGCAGATGAACCGGATAGGTCATGTGCGCGAGGATCACCGCCCAGAGCATCGGAAAGAGAAAGGGCTGGAACATCAACGCGATCTGGTAGAGGAGCAACAGGAGGAGAGCGAAAAATACGGCGGTGAAAAGCTGCGGCTTGGTCATGGGTTAGGCGGAACAGCAGAAAATCGACGGGTCTATCGGTACCCTTCGCCGCGGGAATCTTTATTGTCCAGCACCACAACCTGCTTCGCCCTATGTGCGGACAGATCACGGACGCCGCCCGGCAACTTCGGCAACTCCTCAGACCAGGAGGTCACTCCCATGTCCGTCATACCTTGGAGCTTGGCGCCTATTTCCATCATGAGCGCCGGCGTATGGACTTCCCCGATCAGTGTCGCCGTCTTCATCAACTGCACGGACTCCGTCGCCAGCACCTTCGCCTTGATGCGCCCGCTGCTGATCAGCGTGCCGGCGGTAATCGTGCCCTGCACCAGGCCATCCTCGCCGACAATGACCTGTCCCTTAGTCTCAATATCGCCGTCGAGACGGCCATCGATCCGCACCGTTCCCTCGACATGGATCTCGCCCTTTAAGATGACCCCTTTGGCCAACAGGGTGATGTTGTCATCTCCCGAAAAGTCACTCTTCTTCATGCGTCACTCCCCCTTCACACCTGAATCGTTACCGCCAAGCTTACACCATTCGGCTAAGCGAGGCCTAGGAGAATCCAAAAGTATACCGGAGCCGCTCCCATATTCCCCCTCCATGCACCTCGCAATAGATGGTGGGTTCCGTCCCCTCGATAAAGACCTCCGGCGCCTGTTCGGGACAGCGAAACGTCGCCAGCTGCCCGGTCTTGGGGTCGATGGTCCGGGTCACCACGCCAGGCGGCATCGCGAACGGAGGGACGTTGGGCGGAATGACCCGCCGCGCGAGATCCATCCAGATCGGCAAGGCCGCCTGTGATCCCGTCAGCCGCAAAGGCCGCTCATCGTCATACCCGACCCAGACCCCGATCACCAGG
>SXPO01000133.1 GCA_005793285.1 Nitrospiraceae bacterium | reverse complement strand
GGCTGATAGGAACCGATGACGATGCCCAGATCTCGAATCCGTTGACGGCCAGGATCCGATTCGGCAGCAGCGACGGAAACGCAGCCAGAGATCAGAGGGGCGAGGCAGGACAGAATGAGCAGCCGAATGGCCCCCTTTGCCCTGAGCAGTACTGGAGGCATGAGGCTACACCTCATGCGTACTGCCGTGATGCGGAATTCGCACATCGATCTTTGGATGTTCCGCTTGGATGGCAGCGCCCAACGACAGGGCCTGCCTCTCTTCGCCATGCACGATAAAGACCTTGCTCGGCAACGGAGTGATTGCCCTGACATAGGCCTGCAGGTCGTTTCGGTCGGCATGAGCCGAGAGTCCATTGAACCTCACAACTTGAGCGCGGCGCGGCGTCGGCAGGCCGAAGATCGGCACCACATCCCAGCCTTCAACCAGTTTCCGTCCTAATGTATGTTCGGCCTGGAATCCGACGATGGCAATAATGTTGGCTTCGTCTTGAATCGCGTGCTTGAGATGGTGAATGACACGGCCCCCCTCGCACATCCCCGACGAGGAGATGATGACACAGGGCCCCCGCATGGCATTGAGCCGCTTGCTGTCTTCGGATGAGGACACAAAGTGGATGTAGCGCGAGGCGAAGACATCGCCATCGGATGAGAAGGTCTTCAACGTCTCCTCGTCATAACATTCCGGGTGGCGTCTGAACACTCCCGTAGCTTTGTCGGCCAACGGAGAATCGATATAGATGGGAATGGGGTCCACGCGGCCCTCACTGACCAGTTCTTTGATCCGCATGACCAGTTCCTGCGTGCGTCCCACCGCGAAGGCCGGTACGATGATCTTGCTCTTGTGTTGCCGCGCATGGGCGATCAGGTCCTGGGCTTTCTTCTTCATCTCCTCGCCGGCCTGTTCATGCAGCCGGTCGCCGTAGGTGGACTCCAGAATCAGGATGTCGCAGGCGGGCGGCGGCTCAGGATCACGCAGGATCGGCATGTGGGATCGGCCCAGATCTCCACTGAACAAGACCGTGGTGCTCGTGCCCCGCGCGCTGTATTTGACGCGGACTGCTGCCGACCCCAAGATGTGGCCCGCGTCGTGAAACGAGGCGGTGACCCGCGGGGCCAACTTCAGCTGATCGCCGTATCGTATCCCTTCAAACTTCCTGACAATCTTCCTGACATCATCGCCGTCGTACAACGGCTGAATGCAGGTTTTTCCGCGTCGCTTCTCTTGTTTGTTCACATACCGACAGTCATTTTCCTGCACGCGGGCAGAATCCTCGAGCATGATACCGGCAAGGTCAGCCGATGCTCGAGTGAGGTAGACTTTCCCGGAAAAGCCCTGTCGGGGCAACAATGGCAACGCGCCCGAATGGTCGATATGGGCATGCGAGAGCAGGACAGCCCCAAGTGATTTTGGGTCGAAGCCCAGTTCTCTGTTTTTCCGCACCGCCTCCTCTCGACGCCCCTGAAACATTCCGCAGTCGAGCAACATGCGGAACCCCGGCACTTCGACCATATGACGGCTTCCGGTGACCGAACGAGCGGCGCCATGAAATGAGAGTTTCATGTGCTGGATACTCCATTGTGGCGTGCGATCAGGTCCCAGGCTTCCAGGGCCGTCTCAGCATAGTGAAAGAGTTGCAAGTCCTGCTGTGTGATCAAGCCACAGTCGACCAGCAGTTGCCAGTTGATGAGGCGTTCCCAAAAGTCCCGTCCCACGAGAATGACAACGACGCTCTCGGTTTTCCCGGTCTGGAGCAGCGTCAACGTTTCGAACAATTCATCTAGGGTGCCGAAGCCTCCGGGAAACGCGACGAGCGCCTTAGCCCGAATAAGGAAGTGCATTTTCCTGATCGCAAAATAGCGAAACTGAAAATTGAGCGCCGGTGTGATGTAGGGATTCGAATGTTGCTCATGAGGCAGTGTGATGTTGAGGCCGATCGATTTCGCGCTGACATCCGCCGCCCCACGGTTGGCGGCTTCCATGATGCCGGGCCCGCCGCCGGTAACGACGACGTAATCGCAATGCCCATCGATCTGGCATGTAGACGACACGACCCGACTGAACTCTCTGGCGACGTCATAATACTTGGCGAGGTCGAGCTGCCGTTTGGCGATGGCGACGTGTTGCCGGCAGGCTGGATCATGTGGCATGCGGGCTGCTTCCGCTTCGGCTTCGTGAAGCGTCTGTTTCGCAGCAGCGGGCTCATGCAGTCTGGCACTGCCGAACACCACGATGGTCGATCGTATGCCTTCCTCGCGCTGTATCAGTTCTGGTTTCAGCAGTTCCAGGCCGATGCGCATCGGGCGAAGTTCGTCGCGTTCTAGAAACTCCGTGTCCTTATGGGCCAGGATATAGGAAGCAGGTGGGTTGTCGCTCTGTTGCTGTGATGTCTGATCAGAAGAATCCAGCCCCATAGGCCGACATTATAGCGGGATCGTAAGACGAGGGGAAGGCTGGTGTTCCTGTGGAACCACGGCAGTCAGAACGGCCAGAACTCAAACAAGGCTTAATCCGATAAGAAGAAGCACGGATGTTCTGAAGGGCATGAATACTCCTATCTCTCTGCTTTATGAGCCTGATCAATGACTTTTGATAACACAAAATCCTGCTCGTAGATCACATGCCCGGAAGAAACTAATCCGACACGCTGATAAACAGCTTGGGCCTCATGATTATTTTGTTCCGCATAGAGCCTAATGCCGCAGACTTGTGGATTGGCTGTTGCCCTTGCAACGATCGCTGCATGCATAGCCCGGTAGACTCCTTGCCGTCGCCAGGCTTGGTCTACATAGACACTCTGCACCCACCAAAAGACTCCGTTGCGCCAATCGCTCCATTCGAACGTCACCATCAGCTGACCTGCAAGTTGAGAGCGGTCTTGGTCAAGGATCTCGGCGACGATGAAAAATCCCCGCTCAGGAGCATCCAATACTGCAAGGGTTCCATTGCGAAGCCGGTCTCGATCGAGACGTCGTCCTTCTGTTTCCTGGGCCATCGCCGCGCTGAATTCGACCAATACGTCTACATCTGCATACCCTGCCTGTCTGACAACGATATGTGCGGGAATGGCCATAGGACTAGGGGTTTGATTTGGGGGCGCTGAGCCACCCTGTCTGTGGTTTGTAGAACCCGGCGGAGAACTCCATCTTCATCGCGTCTTCTGGAAGAAGGTTGAGAGGCCGCAACGCTCGCTCGGGAACGAACGCTAAGAATCCCGTGAAGGGATGAATCGCCGTCGGCACAAATACCATGAAAAGATTATCAGGCGGTGCAACCTGGATCGCGGTCGGGGCAGCCCCCATCACAAATCCCATCGCCCAAAGTCCGTCCCGTGGAAAAGGAAAGGCCACGACCGTGCTGCTGCCAAAACGAGAGCGAAAGTTCAAGATGTCGGTCATCCCTTTCAATGTGAGATAGATGCTCTGTACGAGAGGAATCCGCTCAAGCCGCTCTTCCAGCCGCCTCATGAGATGCTCACCAATGACATGGTCGGCGATAAACCCGGCGACCACGAGGAGGAGCACCAACAGGAGCAACCCAAGCCCTGGCAGAGGATCGGTCATGTAACTCCCAACGACGTTATCCAATGAGCTGAAGAGTGTCGAAAGAATCAAGAATGTGGCCCAGGTGGGGACTAATACAGCCAGGCCGGCCAAAAAACATCTCGATAGCGCTTTGATCATATGAGAAGAGTGCATGGGTTGGATTGATGTTCCACTGTATCAGAACGTCTGTTTGTTGGGGAGATAGAATTGCGTTCGGCTTGCGCTCGATTATTCTTTCCGTTATCCTACGCACCGTCAAATTGATAGAGGCGTCGCACTATGCATTCGAGTGAGTATGGAGGGCTGCCCTTGTGAGCATCAGTAAGGATCTTCTGGCTATTCTTTGCTGTCCGGAAACAAAACTGCCCGTCATGATGGCCGATGCCGTTCTGATCAAGAAACTCAACGAAGCGGTCGCGCGCGGAGGCTTGATGAATACAGGCAAGAAACCCGTCGCCGAACAATTACAGGACGGCCTTGTTCGAACTGATCTGAAAATCCTCTATCCGATTCGAGAAAACATTCCTGTGATGCTGATCGAAGAAGGCATTCCACTCGATCAGGTCACTTCATAGCCTCTTTTGTTCTGCTTTTTGCCTCCGACAATATTGCTTCTATACAGTTACAGCTTCTTGCCTGCTGGTAGATTTTCCAAAGGCAGCGGGAAGACTATGGTGGGACGATCTGCCCTTTTCCCTGTGGACTGTCGGTCTTGGAGCCAGTGGACGTACCACAGTGCATACACAAATATTCGTACAGATTCCCGGAGGGAAGGACGAGTAACAAACGTTCTCTCGTCGGCGTGGCAACTCGACAACGAGGGCAATAGAGAAGAGAGGCATTGAGGGATCGAAACTGATCTTGTGAATCTGGCGAGGCTTGTCGAGGGCGTCCTGTTGCCCCACGTTGAGTGGTCGTCACCCAAGGGGCCATGGGCCTGCGTGGCGTTGAGGACATGCAGAATTGTATGGGCAGTCTATATGGTGGTCACGTACAGACGACTTGAGGGATCGTTCTGCTGTACAGACGTCCGGTTAGGCTGGTGTTTTTGCTGATTCGATCTCTGTGGCCGTAATGAGGCTGGAGAGGTAATCAGCAACGAAATTCAAGGCCTCTTCTCGCCCATCGGCTCTGCGTCCTTTTTCTCGGCGCTGAACTGAAAGTTCATGTTCCAAATCAGATTTTACTTCGCCGAGAACTCGCTGGAGTGATGATGGGGTGAGATTGGCGTCCATGTCCTCAAGTTCTTGGCATCGGTCAAGCACCCAATTCAATCCCTCGATTCGTCCGGCATAATGTTCCTGCTCCGCCGTATC
>SXPO01000132.1 GCA_005793285.1 Nitrospiraceae bacterium | reverse complement strand
TGATTGGAACGACGTCGTCACATCGACATGTGAAATCCGAAACAGCGAGTCTCCCGGTTTCTCGAATAAATCCAGCCGGCACAGGGTGAAGGGCTCAAGCGCCGCGCCAAATCGACTTTTCTGACGTCGAGCTCCACGAGCCACTCCTCGAATCTTCCCCAAGTTTCTGGCATAGCAGGTCACAATTCGGTCGGCATCACCCCACTTGCGGCTCCGTAAGACAATCGCCGTCGATTTGACAAGCGGCATAGCGCAACAACCTAGTGCGTTGGGGTACGGCACGGTCTGGATTTCGTGCCGTCGTTCACCGCAGATGGTCCAGAAAAATCGTTGCCAACGTAAGATAGATCGTAATGCCGGTAATGTCGTTGGCGGTGGTGACGAATGGTCCAGCTGCGACGGCTGGGTCCACCCCCATCCTCTTGAGCAGGATCGGCATGATCGTGGCCATGCTGGTCGAAACCAGGAACGCAATCACCAATGAGGCTCCTACCACCACCCCTAAAAATCCCTGGTGTAGTCCCCATCCGACAACGGTCAAAATAAATCCGCACGCAAGCCCCATGATAAGACCGATCTTCACCTCACGGAAAAAGACCGTCCAAACATCCGTCAATTCAACGAGGCCTGTCGCTAACCCGCGGATGATCAGCGTTGAGGATTGCAACCCCACGTTGCCGCCCATCGCGGCAATGACGGGAATAAAACTGACGATGGCCACGACTTCTTGCAGCGTGTAGCGGAAATACCACAAGATCGCGCCCGACAAGAGGCTCCCGACAAGATTAGTAAAGAGCCACGGCAATCGTAGCCTGGCCGATCCCAGACTCGACGATTTCGAAACAGTGTCTTCTTCGATGGCGCCGGCCATCTTCAGCATGTCTTCCGTCGCTTCTTCGCGGATGACATCCACGACGTCATCAACCGTGATGATCCCCGCCAATCTCCCATCCTTCTCAACCACCGGAATCGCGAGCAAGTTATAACTGGCTACCTGGCGCGCGACTTCTTCCTGGTCCATATCGACCGTGACGCTCATCACATCCCGTGTCATAATATTCTTCAACGGCGTCGCCGGCAGTACCGTCAGTAGTTGGCGCAACGACAGGACACCGACCAGGTGCTCATCCTTGTCTGTGACATAGATGTAGAACACCATCTCCGCATCGGTGGCATGCTGTAGTCTGCGGATCGCTTCTTGGGCAGTGGCATCCTCCGATAGAGAAAAGAACTCCGTCGTCATGATGCCGCCGGCGGTGTCCTTAGCGTATTTAAGAATGTCCGCGACTTCGGTGGAATCCTCCGCCTTCATCAAGGCGAGAATGTCTTGTCCTCGTTCCTCAGGAAGAAATCCGAGGATGTACGCGACATCGTCTGGCCCAAGATCCTTCAACAACCAGGCCACGTCCGAATGCAACAGATCAGCCAATACCTCCTGAATACTCTGCCCTTCCAGCTCGCTCAGTACCTGGCCGCGCTTGTTTTCTCCTCGGACCAGCTCGAACACTTCCCGCTTTTCTTTTGAAGATGAGAGGTGGTTGGTGACCTTGGCGATATCGGCCGGGTGCATCCGCCCCAGCATCTTAGCAAGATTCGTGATGGCTCCGCGCCGCAACAGCCGTTGAACGGATTGCAGCACGATATCGGACTTGGTTTGCCCACGCTCCGTCTGATCGCGCAGCACATCCCGCAAGGCATCTTTTTCCGACACGCGTGGACGCATGTCCTGTGGCTTTGGCTCAATCGGCCGTTCAGTGGGCTGCATCGTCACACTAAATCTGAATCCGAAAACTTTATGACTTACTGACTTGCTGACCTTCTAGTATCCCAATTCCGCGAGCGCCCGCTCATCTTCTCGCCACGCTTCTTTCACCTTCACCCACACTTCGAGAAAGACTTTCATGCCGAATAGCTTTTCCATATCCTGCCGAGCTTGGGTACTGATTACCTTCAGCCGCTCTCCCTGCTTCCCGATGATGATCCCCTTTTGAGTTTCCCGCTCCACAAGAATCGTCGCATAAATACGGGCGAGCCCGCCTTCTTCCTTAAACTGATCGATTTCCACCGCCACAGAATAGGGCACCTCCTGTTCTGTCGCCTGCAAAATCTTTTCGCGAATCATTTCACCCGCCAGCGTCCGCATCGTTTGATCGGTCACCATATCATCGCCGTAGGCGCCGTCGCCTTCCGAGAGAAAAGGCATGGTCACAGCAAGCAGCCGATCAATATTGTCACCGGTCTCAGACGACACCGGCACCACTTCGGCCCAAGCGTACAGCTTGCCATAGCTCTCAAGCACTGGCAGCAACTTGAACTTATTGACGAGGTCGATCTTGGTGACGACAAGAACAGCAGGGCGCGACCGCTTGGCCATTGCTTCTTTGACATAGGCCACCGCCGCGAGATCACCGGGCCCCGGCAGACTCGTCGCATCCATCAGCACATACAACAGATCCGCTTCTTCCAACGCCTCGACTGCCGTCCGAACCATCCGCCGGTTTAAGAGATGCTGCGGCTTGTGCAAGCCCGGGGTATCGAGGAACGCAATTTGGCCATCCGGCACATGGACAACTCCTAGAATGCGCGTCCGTGTCGTCTGCGGCTTGTCCGATACGATCGCAATTTTTTCGCCTAGCAGGCGATTGAGGAGCGTAGACTTACC
>SXPO01000131.1 GCA_005793285.1 Nitrospiraceae bacterium | reverse complement strand
TCCTTCCCCACGACCTTCAGGGCATTGAGCAGGCCGGCCAGAAGCACAGTGCCAGTCCCCTGCTGATCGTCGTGCCACACAGGAATAGAACTGGCTCTTCGGCAGGCCTCAAGGATAGGGAAACACTTGGGCATGGAGATATCTTCGAGGTTGATCCCTCCGAAGGAAGGCTCCAGGAGCTTGACCGTCCGAATGATCTCCGCCGGATCTTTGGTTCCGAGACAGATCGGCACCGCATCCACGCCGCCCAGATATTTAAAGAGCAACGCCTTACCCTCCATGACCGGCAAGCCCGCCTCCGGGCCGATATCGCCCAAGCCAAGGACTCTGGTGCCATCCGAGATGACCGCGATGGAATTGGCCTTGTTGGTATGTTCGTAGACGAGGTCCGGCTGCCGCTGAATCGCACGGCAGGGAGCGGCCACGCCCGGCGTGTACCAGATCGAGAAATCCTCGATTCCTCGAATCGGACATTTGAGCGCTGTTTGAATCTTGCCTTTGTAATAGGCATGGAGCCTCAGCGCCTCTTCGGCCGGCTTCTGCGCCTTCGCCAACAATTCTTCTCGTGTCATAGGCTCCCTCTTTCTCCGCTAGCGGCGAACAACACCTCCTGCGCGCAGCGCCGCAAGGGAGGGAGGCGACGCGAGCCCGCGATGACCGGGAAGACGATTCAGGCACATTGCCGGCTAATTCAAACGGAATCGTCCAGAGCCGGCAAACGCTTGCTCCGGCTCCTGCCGCGCTGCCTGATGGTGACGGTGAGCCAGGATCACCTGATCGACCCGGTCGCCGCAGGTCACACAATGCCATTCCACCGTCCCTGTGTCGATCGAGAGCTCCGCCACCATGAGCTCGCTGCAGCGATGACAGCAATCGATTGCCCGGTTGCCGGCCTGCTTCGTCTTTATCGTCGCAGTTCCTTTCATAGGCCCCTCCTTCTTTGCTTACATAAGAGGCAGCTACTGCGAAAAAGATTCATCTCTTTTGGGCTGTGCGGATGATGTCCTGCAATATATCCTTGAAACCTGGCGTCCCCCGCTCTTCAAGGCGATAGGTGGCACGGCAGGTGGGCTGCTTGATAGAGATGATTCTGGCCAAATCGATCGGGGTTGCGATCAGCACGACATCGCAAGGGACGCGATTGATGGTGGCCTCCAACTCCCGGACCTGCGCCGATCCATAGCCCATGGCTGGCAACAGCCTGCCGATATGGGGATGTTCGGCAAAGGTCTGTCGTATCGTCCCGACTGCGTAGGGCCTGGGATCGACAAGCTCACTGGCCCCCTCCTGTGTCGCGGCCAGCACCCCGGCGCCGAAGCTCATGCCTCCGTGGGTAAGCGTTGGACCATCCTCGATGACGAGCACCCGTTTCCCCTTGATCACATCCGGACGATCGACGGTGACCGGCATCGTCGTGTCGAGCACCGTCGCCGTCGGATTGAACTGCCGGATATGTTCCCTCACCATCTGAATCTGTTCCGCGCTCGCCGAGTCCATCTTGGTAAGGACCAGAACCTCGGCACGAAGAAAATTCACCTCGCCGGGGAAGTACGTCTGTTCGTGGCCTGCCCGGTGCGGATCGAGCAGAACGATCTCCAGATCGGAGACGACGAACGGCGTATCGTTGTTGCCTCCGTCCCAGAGCAGCACATCCGCCTCACGAGCGGCGGCGCGGAGAATCCGTTCGTAGTCCACACCGGCATAGACGACGTCCCCCTGCGCGATATGCGGCTCGTATTCCTCCCTCTCCTCGATCGTGCAATCCGCTTCGCGAAGATCGTCCAGACAGGCGAAACGCTGCACCGCCTGCCTGGCTAAATTCCCGTAAGGCATGGGATGCCGAATGACCGCCACGCGGAGCCCGGCCTCTCGCAACAGCGAGGCGATTCTCCTGGCCGCAGGACTCTTGCCAGCCCCGGTCCTCACCGCGCAGATCGACACCACCGGCTTTGCGGCTTGCAGCATCGTGCGCCTCGTGCTCAAGAGACGAAAATCCGCCCCCGCCGCGAGCACTCGCGACGCTCGATGCATGACCGCCTCATGCGAAAGATCGCTATAGGAAAAGACGACTTGATCGACCCCGTGAGTCCGGATGAGCGACTCCAACTCGCCTTCCGGATGAATCGCAATGCCATCCGGGTAGAGAGACCCGGCAAGCTTCGCCGGGTAGACACGCTCGGCAATATTGGGAATCTGCGCCGCTGTAAAAGCGACGACCCGATAGTCCGGACGATCGCGAAACACCACATTGAAGTTGTGGAAGTCCCGACCGGCCGCTCCCATGATCAAAACCGTCGTAACAGGCATACGCGATTCTCCCTCAACCAAGGCCCTGCTGAACCGACCCCCTCCGATGATAAAGCAACAGTGATGCCTCCGGAAGAATAACCTCCTGCCTAGAGCGCCGAAGAACCTGCCGACTTTACGGGCCCTGACCGGGCCGAGACTGTCGCGAATCACCCCACCTCCTACCTAGACATTGAGGCGCCTTACCCCTCAAAGATTTTTCGTACGTACTGGCACTGAAAATTTCCACATCCCTTGATTCCCCTCACCATATGAGAGACACTTGCCCCGCTTCACCGTTGCAACCCTGGCTCGCCCTATGCAGATACCTGTTCACAGCCAACCAAGATCGCTCGGGATGATCTCCTCCACAAAGGAAAGGAACCACTGCGACTATGCACTCAGGAGGCACGATCGGAGAATTCATGCACCGCTGCCTGGAAGTGATCCCACCGGAGACCACGATCCTGGAAGCCGCCGAACGGATGAAAGAGAAAAGTCTTGGCTCTCTGCTAGTGGAATCCACCGGCGCAGGAGGCGGTGTATCCCGCAGCTCAGGGATCGTGACTGAGACGGACCTGGTCAGGAAAGTGCTTGCCAAAGAAATCGATCCGTCGCGGACCATGGTGAGCCAGATCATGACCAGTCCGCTGCTGACGATCGCGTCGGATCGCTCCATGCTGGATGCGAGCCATCTGATGGACTCGAATACTATTCGCTATCTCTGCGCCTCGGAGCAGGACGAAATCGTCGGTATTATTTCGATGCGGGACCTTGCGCGCTATTTTGTCGATTCAGCAGGAGGCCCCATCCATGACCTCGACAATATCTACCAGCCCCTCAGCGTACTCATGCATAGGACCATGGGCACCATTGCGAGTGAACGGACCATACTGGAAGCGGCGCAGATGATAGCCGCGAAGCGGATCGGCTCGCTCCTCGTGATCGAGGCTGAGGAAATGGTCGGGATCGTGACCGAAACCAACATGGTCAGGAAAGGAATAGCCCCTCATCTCCCGGCTGATCGCACTAACGTCGGGAGCATTATGAATTATCCCCTGATCCAGATTGACATCAACCGCACGGTTCGCGACGCCAGCAGGCTCATGGCTGAAGGGCGGATTCGCCATCTCCCGGTGACGGAAAACAATAAAGTCGTGGGCATTTTGTCTCTGAGGGACCTGGTGAAGATGCTGTCCGTGAGAGACAAGCCCCGGTTCCTTCGTCAAACATAACGCGCCAGCCCCACTCCCTCCGTATAATGTGATGCAAACCTCGCCGTTCCATTGCTTCATGCCGACGACTGCGGCATGGAGGGTCGCGTTATGCACTTTATAATTATTTAAATTAGGACCCCTACTTGGTATTGGCACAAGAGCCATTTCTGTCCCTATATCTTGTGGCTGGAAATATGGACGAAGTGACCTTCCCCCAATTCCGTGGACACCTGGTTAAGCAACTGCCGTCCTCGCTTCGAACTCGGCTGGGGAGTCAGAGCCGAGGGTCGAGTGACGGCGTCTCCGATTATAGAACACCTCAATGTACTCGAAGCTATCCTGTCTCGCGGCTTCACGCGTTTCGTAGCGCCGATGGTACACGAGCTCGCGCTTGAGTGTCCCGAAGAAGCTTTCGACACAGGCATTGTCCCAGCAGTTGCCGGTGCGGCTCATGCTGGGAGTGATGCCGCGCTCGC
>SXPO01000130.1 GCA_005793285.1 Nitrospiraceae bacterium | reverse complement strand
TTCGTTCTGTATGATCGTGGCATTTATATTCTGGGTCGCCACGATGGGGGACAAGGCCAAGCCTGGTCATGGAGCAGGAAAGGGAGAGCTGCCGCACGGCATTCCGGCGATGGCCGGAGGGTCTCCGGATGAGCGGCAATAGCGTGAAGAGAATTTTGAGTTTTGATTCTGTGTAGCGAGAGAGAAATTGCAAGCTCAGCACTCGGCACTTAAAATTTGAGGGTCTATGAGTGAAGTCGCACAACTACAATTGATCGCGCTGTCAATCGTCGGGTTTGGGATCCTGATTCTCCTTTTCATCAAGTCCACATTTGTCAGGGTCATAGGGTTTGTTTCCATTGTGCTCGGGTTGTTTTCCCTGATGTCGCTCGCTGTGCCGCAGCTGGCGTCCCTGCCTCCGGCAGAGGAAAAGATCGACATCGCGAGCATTAAGACCCCGACCGACATCGCGGCGATCGGACAGACGGTATTTTTCAGCAAAGGGCAATGTGCGCTCTGTCACTCCATCGGCCCCAGCGAATCTGCTCGCTGCCCTGATTTAAAAGGAATCGGCGCAAAATTAAGCAAGGAATTCCTCTATGAAAGCTTGACAGATCCCCAGGCGTTCGTCTATCAGGATTTTCGGCATGGAGGGGTACCGAAGGAATATCCGGCCACGATGCCGGCGATCAATAAAGATCCGATCGGTCTTTCAAAGAATGAGATTTTGTCAGTCATCGCATTTCTGCAACAGATGAGCGGCGAACCGATCTCCGTCAGCACGGCGGAGCTCGAAATTCCAGGCAAGGCGCAGTCCGCTCCGGTCAAAGTCGCCGACGCTGCTGCAGTAGCCGTCGCACAAGCGCACTAGGGAGGAACGTATGGGCGCGTTAGGTAAGCCAATCATACTCATGGTAGCGATGTACGTATTCTTGAAATTCGTACTGCCGAACATACCAGGTTCAGCGCCCCTTCCCGCCAGCTTGATTGTGCTGTATCTCCTTCTGACGTCAGCCGGCATCGTGATCTTCGAGACGGTGAGCAAAGAGTCGAAGGATGCCTTCTGGGGACCGATGCAACGCTTCCTGACCGGAGAAAATATCGGCGGCATGCAAGCGATTCGCTATGGCGTGTTCATTTTGTTCCCGCTGCTGGTCGGGTGGCAAACCTATGGCAGCACCGCTGCAAGCGACGTTCCGCCGTCGGAGAGCAGAACCATCCATCCTGCGCCGCCTGGAGAATACACCGGTCTGTCGAACCCTGTTCAAAAAACTCCTGAAAATATTATGCAGGGGAAAGGGTTCTACGCAGCCTTTTGCTCCCCCTGTCACGGCGCAAATTTCGACGGCAAGGGCCCCGCCGCTCGCGGGTTCAATCCTCCACCGGCCAATTTTGCCGATCCGACGACGATTGCGATGCTGCAAGAGAGCTATTTGTTCTGGCGAATTAAAAAGGGCGGCGTCGGCCTCCCGATCGAAGGGGCTCCTTGGAAATCGGCTATGCCTCGTTGGGAAGTGGAATTGCCGGATGAATGGATATGGAAAATTATTTTGGGCGAGTACGACGGGGCGCATCAATCCCCAAGAACGTGGGAATAACGGGGAGGAGCAGCGTGTACGGATCTAGTTGTATATGGAGAACGAGGCCAGCATGAAACCGGCGAATCTAGTGATGAAGCGGGTTCTGCGAGGTGGGTCGGCTGCAATCGTGGCCATGATTATCGGAGGAGCATCGCTGAGCTTCGCACAAGAGAGCGTGGCCGTGCGGGCAGCCATCGTGACGGGGGGATTACCTGTCGACGATCCGAATGCTGCCGCGTGGAGTACTGCGGCGCCTGCGACATTTCCGATGTCGCCGCAAGTGCATTGGCCGAACCGCATTCAGGAAGTCACTGTGCAGGACGTGATCGTGCGTGCCATGCATGACGGGAAACAAGTCGTGTTTCTCCTGGAATATCGCGACCCTACTCAGGACCCTGATGATGGAGCCGCTCTCGAATTCATGGTCGGCGATAAGAAGGCGCACTTTGCTCATGGGCAGCCGATGCTCCAGGTTGAAGGCGGCCCGGTCAATATTTGGTTTTGGAAGCATAAAACAGACCAGGCAGTTGATATGACGGCCAAGGGCTTCGGCACATTGAAGCCGCAAGAGCATCAAGATGTGAAAGCCAAGGGCGCCTATGCCAACGGGACCTGGAAAATCGTCTTCACCCGTAATCTGTCGACCGGACATCCCGACGAGGATGTTCAAATTACGCCGGGCAATTTCATCAATGTCGCATTTGCGGTATGGGACGGTCGAAAAGATGGTGCCGGAGAGCTGGTTGAAAAGGGGTCTCAGAAAGCCGTCTCTTCCTGGTGGTATTTCCGAGCCGATGCGCCGCCGGACTATTCCGGCTATATGTATGCGGCGATCGCCGTTACATTGGCCCTGGGATTTCAATTTGTCCTGATCCGAAAACTCAAGAAAGGGCAGTGAGTATGAAGGCGGCAAGGCTCGGTATCATTGGATTGGCAGTTGGTGTGGTGGGAGGCTTGGCTTTAGTCGCCGGCGGCTGCGCGAACGAACAGGAGAAGCGCGGGCACGAACTCTATGTGCATTACTGCAGCGACTGTCATGGCGAGAGTGGCAAGCAGAACGAGGGGTTTAACTGGTCATCAATGCCCGACCCGAAGCCGAAGGATCTTTCAAATAAGGGAGAGATGAGCACCTTCAAGGATGAGGAGATTTTCGCCACCATCTCACGCGACATGTTGGATACCAGCGAAGAAGGGGGAGATGAAATCGGCGACGACGATTTCGCGGTGCCCACGATGCCGACGTTTAAATATACGCTGTCTGAAGATGAACTGTGGGCAATCGTTGGATATGTGCGCACCCTCCATGGAACGAAGATGGGATTCAACGTCGCCGCGCGCAAGACCTCCCTTGAGGAAGCGCTGAAGGCTGCGCAGACCAAGTATGAACAGGCGAAGCAAGCCTATGAGGCGGCGGAAAAGAAAGCCAGCGATGAAGCGGAGCAGAAAAGCGAGGCATTGAAGAAAGATGTGGACGTGGATGAGTCCGCCTATGCGGCTGAACAGGCCACCATGGGGCAAGCCAAGAAAGAATTGGATGTGGCGCAAGCCGCAGTGAACAATTTTTCAACGAGACCCGGCAAAGGCGTGAGTGTACCCAGGCCTGACTTGAAGACTCCTCCGGCGCAAGCCGCCCAGTTGGTTGAGCGCGGGAAACGGCTCTATGAAAATAAATATGGTTGCAACGCCTGTCACAATGTTGGCGGCGAGGGTGGCAAGATCGGTCCGGCCCTGGACCGGGCGGGATTCCGGCTGAATGCAACGTGGGTCTATCGGTGGCTGAAGAACCCGCAGGCGATGGATGCCCACACGCGCATGCCGGCGTTGGGACTCAGCGATGCGGATGCCAAGGCCGTGACCATGTATGTGGAGACCTTGCGGGGGGCAAAGGCCGAGGCTGTCCCAGGGAAGCCGAGCGAATAGGCGTTGCGCACGCGCAGGAAGATTTTCAGGGTTGTTCCCTGGTTGCATATGACCAGCAGGGCAATCGAGAACACCTGCAAGGTGATGCAAGTGTAATGAGTGTGTTAGTTCAGCAAGCCTGCCAATAGCCCGACCAGCACTGCAGCCCCAACCCAGACGTGGGCGCGGAACATGCTGAATGCTTGGGAAGGGATGATTGGTCTTCTCAATCGCCCAATTTGGGCCAAAAAGAACAGCGCCAAGCCAGCCAATGTGGCGTAGTAAGGCCAGCCGATTCCGGCTAGCCATCCTGCGGTACAGAGCAGGAGCAGCATGATACTGAGAGCTGCTCCGACTCCCAGATAGATAAATGGCCCAAAGAGCAGGGCCGATGATTTAACTCCGATACGGCGATCATCGTCTTGATCCTGGATTGCGTAGATCGTATCATATGCAACGGCCCAGGCCGCAGTGGCTCCGAATAGACACCAGGCTGGTCCATCGAGCTGTCCACGCACGGCTGCCCAAGCCATGATCGTTCCCCAGCCAAAGGCGAGACCCAGGACCGCTTGTGGTATCTGAATCCATCGTTTGCAGAATGGGTACAGGATTGCCAGCAAGAGAGCCCATGGGGCGAGCCACAACACAACCGGGTCGAGGAACCACAAGAGATTCCCGGATAAGAACAGCAGCAGGAAGAGAAGCCTGAACGCTTGGCGTCTGGGTAATTCGCCCGAAGCGAGCGGGCGGGTTTTGGTTCGATCGACTTCCCGGTCAAAGGATTGATCGGCTAAGTCGTTGAGAATGACCCCTGCGCTTCGCATCAGAAACGATCCCAGAATAAAGACCAGGGAGAGAGACAAGGGCGGAAATCCTTGAGCCGCCAGGACCAGAGCCCATAAGGTCGGCAGCAGCAGGAGATAGGTGCCGGTCTGATTATACAAGCGAATCAGCCGTGCGAGCGCAGACCAGGGAATACCGGGGAGGGTCGATGCGGGCGGTGCGGATGTTGTCGACATGGGCCAGACGTTAGCGCAGGGTGTGGAGCTTGTCAATTTCCGGTGATTGTATGGCGTGCGCGATTTCGGTATAACCAGTATTTTCAGGAGTGAGTCTTGTGAGCATTCGGCATTCGGGAATCCATGGGCAGGTTGCCATCGGCGCCGTTGTGGCGCTTGCATTGCTGTGTGC
>SXPO01000129.1 GCA_005793285.1 Nitrospiraceae bacterium | reverse complement strand
GGCCAAGGAAATCATCGATCTGCTGTCTGTCCTGGAAGAAAAGACCAAGGGCAATCTGACCTCGGAAGAGCAGACCGTGTTACGCGATATGCTGTATGCGCTGCGCATGAAGTATGTCACGCTGGCATCGCCGAAGTAGTCTGGTTCGTCTCCCGCCTGCAGATTTTCATTTCGTGGTCATGGTCCGGATGGTGAAATCTGTCGCTGGACTTTGAGACTCCCTCACAAGTCCGTTATAGTGGATGGGAGTTTTCTTGCCGGACTAACGGAGAGACAAGCCGAGCATGTCTGAGTCTGATCCTCCCACACGCGGGCCTGGAGTCGCTTCCGTAGGACTCAGCGACTCTCAGCGGATTGTTTCCGGTGCTAGGCCGCGCGCTTCAGGGGGGGACCGGCCCCAGGAGCCTGAGTGGAAAAAACTCCATCTCCGTCCCGTCTGGATCGTCCTCATCCTCTTGATCCCCTGTTTGGCGCTGACCTTGTACTACTCTCAGATGGCCGTGCCGGGCGGGCAGGAGAAGGGGTCGTTGTTGCCCACGACCAGCTACGCCATGGTGCTGCTGCTGGTCAACCTCGACTTGATCGGGCTTGTCGTCCTGACGCTGCTGCTGTCGCGGAATCTGATCAAGGCCTATTTCGAACGCCGGCACCGGCTTGTTGGCTCAGGATTTCGCACCAAGCTGATTGCGGCGTTCATCGGCTTTTCGTTGATTCCGACCGTGCTGCTTGCGGTGGTCGCCAGCGGGTTCCTCAACAAAGCCGTCGATGTGTGGTTCAGCGAACAAATCGAGAATGTGATGAAGGATTCGTACGAGGTGGCGCGTCTGCAGCATGCGGGGCATATTACGCTGGCGGTGAACAGCGCGCGGGCTATCGGACGGGAACTATTCCGTGAGGATATGCTGATTCCGGAGCAGCGCGATTTGCTGATTGCGGCGATGGCTCGGAAACGCATGGAGTATGGAATTGCCGGGATTGAAGTGTTTTCAAACAAGATGGAAACGCTGACGAAGGCGCTTGATGCGAACGTGCCGGCTATTGTGCTGGATCTGCCGATTGGCCAGCTCGTTCTCCAAGTCATCAATGGGAAGCAGGAGTTCACCTCCGTTCAAGAAGCGCAGTCGGGCCGACTGGTGCGGGCCGGCATGCCGGTGGCTTCCAGCAGCCACAGCGGCGAGTTGGCCGGCGTGGTGGTGGTGGAAACCTATGTGCCGGAGTCGTTGTTGACGAAAATGGAAGGGATCACCCGCCAGTATGAGGAATATACGCAGATCAAGGCGATGAAAAATCCGATCAAAGCCGCCGCGTATCTTGTCGTCGCAGTCGTGACGGTCATGATTCTGTTCGGCGCCACCTGGTTTGGGTTTTATGTCGCGCGCGGCATCACCGTGCCGATTCAGCGATTGGCGGAGGCCACGGAAGCGGTCGCGCAGGGAGATCTGACCGTCCAAATCGACGCGAAGGCGACGGACGAAATCGGCACCTTGATCGACTCTTTCAATCGCATGACGCAGGATTTACAGGGCAGCAAATCCAAGCTGGAAGAAACAAATCTGACGCTCTGGAACACCAATGCCGAACTTGATCGCCGCCGGGCCTACATCGAAACGGTCGTGGCCACCATCGCCGCCGGTCTGCTGTCGATCGATCGGAATGGAACGATTACGACGTTCAATCCGTCGGGCGAGCGTATTCTTGGGTTGGCCGGCGATCGGCTTCAGGGGCGTCCGGCCAACGAGGTATTCAAGGAGTTCGGGCTTGACTTGTTTCAGGCCATGTATGACCGCATGCTGGCCGACGACCGTAATGATCTGGCTTTGGAAGGACAGCTGGATGTTCAGGGAAAGCTCGTGACGATCGGTTTGAACGGGTCACGCATGCGGGATGAGTCGAACAACGACTTGGGGTTCGTGCTGGTGTTCGAAGATTTGACGGAGCTGATCAAGGCTCAGAAAGTCGCCGCGTGGCAGGAGGTCGCCCGGCGTGTTGCGCATGAAATCAAAAATCCTCTGACGCCCATTCAATTATCGGCTCAGCGGCTACGCAAGAAGTTTTTCGAGAAGTCGCCGGATCTCGATCGGGTGTTCGACGAGGCGACCAACGTGATCATCAATGAAGTGGGCAGCCTGAAGCACATGCTGGATGAGTTTGCGAAGTTTGCGCGGTTGCCCGCCCCGCAGATGACACGCCAGCCGCTTCAGGAGGTGTTATTAGAAACGGCGGCGTTGTATCGCGCGGCGCAGAAGGATATTGATCTGATTCTGGACCTGGATGAAGACCTGCCACCCCTCAATTTCGACCGGGAACAGTTGAAACGCGTGTTCGTCAATTTGTTCGATAACGCGATTCAAGCCATGAATCAAAAGGGGCGGCTCTGGGTGAACTCGAAGTACGATACGAAAAGGAAACGGGCCGTGGTGACGGTGGCGGATGAAGGCCCCGGTATCGCGCCGGAAGATCAGGAACGGCTGTTTGTGCCCTATTTTACGAGGAAGAAAACCGGAACCGGATTGGGGCTTGCGATCGTGCGCCGGATCATCACTGACCATGACGGGCAGATTCAGGCAGGGAGTAATCATCCGAAGGGGGCGGCCTTTACATTCGATTTGCCAGTGTAGCACGGAAGGGTGAAGGGCTAAGGAGAGGGGAGTTATGGCGGCATCGATTTTAATTGTGGATGACGAAGAGGGGATTCGCGCCTCATTGCGAAGCATTCTCGAAGACGAAGGGTATGAGGTGGCGACGGCAGTCGGTGGAGTTGAGGCGCTGAAGATCTGTGGAGGCGATCCGCCCGACCTCATGATGCTCGATATCTGGATGCCGGAGATGGATGGGTTGGAGACCTTGCGGCGTGTGAGGGAATTTGTGCCGGCAACACAGGTCGTAATGATGTCCGGTCATGGCTCCATCGAAACGGCGGTCAAGGCGGTGAAACTGGGGGCCTACGACTATATCGAGAAGCCGCTATCTTTGGAAAACGTGACGTTGCGCGTCAAACACGCCTTGGAACAGTATCGATTGGAGCAGGAGAATCAGACTCTACGAACCAAGGTCCAGCAGAAATTCGAGTTGGTCGGACAGTCGCCGGCGATGCAGCAACTGCGGCAATTGATTGAAACCGCCGGTCCGACGAACAGCCGGGTGTTGATCGGCGGTGAAAATGGAACGGGTAAGGAATTGGTGGCGCGTGCCATCCAT
The DNA here is from genome assembly GCA_005793285.1 of Nitrospiraceae bacterium. GTDB lineage: Bacteria > Nitrospirota > Nitrospiria > Nitrospirales > Nitrospiraceae > Nitrospira_D. The sequence continues at coordinate 165 of SXPO01000129.1, read as the reverse complement.
CTGCACAGCTCCAGGGCCGACCATCCGTTCGTGGCCGTGAACTGCGCAGCGATCCCTGAAACGTTGATCGAGAGTGAACTATTCGGCCATGAGAAAGGATCCTTTACCGGGGCTACTTCGATGAAGCGGGGGCAATTCGAGCAGGCCGACGGCGGCACGCTGTTT
>SXPO01000128.1 GCA_005793285.1 Nitrospiraceae bacterium | reverse complement strand
TGAAGTACGCGGTCTGGGCTGGTCGGTTGGCCTATAAGGCCGGCCGGATTCCCAGGAAGCTGTATGCGACGGCCAGCAGCCCGATCGAAGGCATGCTGTAGAGTCATCATCAGTGCTGAGTTTTGAGTTGTAAGTTTGTCACACTCGCTCTCTTCTGACTCAGCATTCATACCTCAGCACTTGTGATCCCATGCCTCCTGTTAATTTTCGTCTTCTCCTTGTCACCGACCGTCACCGGACGCGCGGGCGCTCTCTCACGTCGGTTCTCCAACAGGCTGTCGAGGGCGGGTTGCCCGCCGTCCAACTGCGGGAGCGCGATCTGCCGACGAGCGAGTTGCTGTGGTTGGCGCAAGAGATTCGAGCGATCACGTCGCCGCGCGCCGTTCCCTTAATCATCAATGACCGTGTCGATCTGATGCTGGCGCTGAACTTGGACGGCGTACATCTGCGCGCGAATAGTCTGCCGATTGCAGCCGTGCGCCGGCTGGCTGGCGTCGATCGTCTGATCGGGGTCTCGACCCATTCTCTTGCGGATGTCCGACAGGCCAACCGGGACGGAGCAGACTATGTGGTGTTTGGTCCGATCTTCGACACGCTATCAAAGCGGCAGTTCGGATCTCCGGTTGGATTGGAACAGCTGGCCGAGGCCTGCCGTCTCTCGGCGATTCCGGTGTTTGCCATCGGGGGTGTCACAGGCGCGTCCGTGCCTGATGTGCTTCGAGCAGGGAGCCATGGCATTGCGGTGATCGGATCGATACTTGATCGTGAGGATACCGTAGATGCAACGAGAGAGATGGCGGCGGCACTGACGCCGTAACATCAGGCGCCTGTTTCGATCGCGCAGCGAGCCCGAATCGTTTCGTTCAGTTGACCACCCCTAGGTCGAATGTTAGAATCCCACGTATGTATAGGTATTTTCATTCAACCGGCGTGCTCCTGGCCGTTGAGCCCTGCAATGGGAGACAGTAAAGACAGGTCGAGCCGGCTCCAGTCCGCCCGAGATACCGTGAAGAAGATCACGCAGCGGTTGTCTGAAGGTAAGACGGACATGCTACACAAGAACGACGAACAGGCCCGCGAGATCGACAAGCTTCGCGCTCAAATTGAGTCGCTGGAGGAAGAACTCAGGCGGCTGTATCAGTCACGCCATCAATTCGATCAAGCCAACAAGCAGAATGAAAAGCTCGTCGCCACGCTGCAGGATGCGAAGGCGCAGATCGAGGCGTTGCGCGCTGAGGTGGACAAACTGACGGCGCCGCCCTCGACCTACGCGATTTTTTCCGGCATGAACGAAGACGGCACGGGCAACGTCTATGTGTCGGGGCGAAAGATGAAAGTCAACGTGCATCCTTCCATCAAGAGTCCGATATTGCGGAAGGGGCAGGAAGTCGTTCTGAACGAAGCGCTCAACGTCATCGAGATCAAAGGATTCGACAGCCAGGGCGAGGTGGTGCGTTTGAAAGACGTGCTCGAAGGGGGGCGCGCGCTGGTCACGCTCCATTTCGACGAGGAGAAAGTCGCAGATCTGGGCGATCCGCTGCTTGCCGAACGGCTGAGCGTCGGCGATCATCTGTTATATGACCCCCGATCCGGGTATGTGATCGAGAAATTGCCCAAGTTGGAAGCGGAAGAGCTTGTCTTGGAGGAAGTGCCCGACGTTGATTATGAACATATCGGTGGGCTCCAAAAGGAATTAGAGCATGTGCGCGATGCGGTTGAATTGCCCTTCCTCCATCCACAGATCTTTTCCGAGTACAAACTGAGCGCGCCGAAGGGCGTGCTGCTCTATGGCCCACCCGGCTGCGGGAAAACACTCATCGCCAAGGCCGTCGCCAACTCGATCGCGAAAAAGTTGGGCGATCGCGCAGGCAAAGAGATCAGGAGCTATTTCCTCCATGTGAAGGGGCCGGAACTGCTCAATAAATACGTGGGTGAATCGGAACGGCAGGTGCGCGAAGTCTTCAAGAAAGCGAAGGAGCGCGCGGAAGACGGCCATCCGGTGATCGTCTTTTTCGATGAAATGGACGCGTTGTTTCGGACCAGAGGAACCGGGATTTCGTCCGACATCGAATCGACGATCGTGCCGCAGTTTCTCTCGGAAATCGACGGGATGGAGCGTCTGCGCAACGTGATCGTCATCGGGGCCAGCAACCGGCAGGATCTGATCGATCCCGCCGTGCTTCGCGCCGGACGGTTGGATGTCAAAGTCAAAGTGGGACGTCCCGATGCCGCCGGTGCGCGGGACATCTTCTCAAAATATGTGTCGACGGATCTCCCCTTCGCCCAGGATGAGTTGGAGCGGCATGGGGGCGACCGGCAGGCGCTCGTGGAGTGGTTGACATCCCTCACGGTGGATACGATGTACGCGGCCAGCGAGGAAAATAAGTTCATCGAAGTCACCTACGCCAACGGCGAAAAGGAAGTGCTGTACTTCAAGGATTTCGCCAGCGGCGCGCTGATCGAAGGCATCGTCTCGCGCGCGAAAAAGTTCGCGGTCAAGCGGGCGATTGCGCGTGAAGGGACCGGCCTCCGGTCGGACGATCTGGTGCGCGCCATCCGGGAGGAGTTCAAAGAGCACGAAGATCTTCCGAATACGACCAATCCAGACGATTGGGCGAAAGTCGCCGGGAAGAAAGGCGAGAAGATCATTCATATTCGGACGATCAGCGGCGGGCCGGCCGAATCTCGGCAGATTGACACGGTCACCACCGGCCATTATCTGTAACCATCGCTTATGCTTGAACACACACCGACGAATCGCTCGCGAGTGCTTGGTACGGACACCGAGTTTGGCATCGCGGCGAAGGACAGTTCCGCCGCCGATCCTGTGACCGGCTCGATCGCTGTGATCGGGCACTACACGGGACTTCCCGCGCCGGGCGCGATCTGGGATTACGAACACGAAAACCCGCTGTTGGATGCCCGTGGGTTCGAAACCGACGGCGAACGCGAACGTCCCAATCCCGACTACAATCGGCAGCTCAATAAGGTGCTGGCCAATGGCGGACGCCTGTACGTCGATGGGGCCCATCCTGAATACTCCACTCCGGAATGTTCGACTCCGCGTGAGATCGTCGCCTTTGAGCGGGCCGGAGAACGGATTCTCGCGCAGAGTCTTCGTGAAATGGCCTTGGTCCGGGGCGGCGAGCAATATGTGCTCTATAAGAATAATTCCGACGGCAAGGGCAACAGTTACGGCTATCATGAAAACTACTTGGTGCCGCGCGCCGTGCCGTTCGAATCCATTGCCCGCGTGCTGACCCCGTTCCTGGTGACCAGGCCGATTTTCGCCGGGGCCGGCAAGGTCGGTGCGGAAAATCAGACCACTCCGGCGGAATATCAGATTTCTCAGCGCGCCGATTTTTTCGAATGCCTGCTCGATCTCAATACCATGGTCAAGCGGCCGATCATCAATACGCGCGATGAGCCACATGCCGATCATGCGAAGTTCCGGCGTCTCCATGTCATTGTGGGCGATGCCAATATGGCGGAGGTCTCCACCTATCTGAAGGTGGGTACGTTGGATATCGTGCTGGAGCTTCTTGAGGCGGGAGCCACGTTGCCTTCGGTGGAGCTGGACGAACCGGTTCGCGTGTTCAAGCAAGTGTCCCGCGATCTGGATATGAAGGAAACGCTCAAGCTGGCGGGCGGACGCCCGACGACGGCCGTGGCCGTTCAGCGCGCCTATCTCAATGCAGCCGTGAGCTTTTATGCGGCAAAGGGGCTCGATCCTTCGACTCAGGATATTCTGCGCCGTTGGGAGACGATCCTCGACACCCTCGATCG
>SXPO01000127.1 GCA_005793285.1 Nitrospiraceae bacterium | reverse complement strand
GTCCCTCCGGCGTGGCCCCATCTCCCTGGAATCGTTTCTCCCGGATGCCGTTGAAGCCCAGCCGGACGGGGTATGATAGCACTTTGCGTCCGCCCTTGTAGACGATTAATTCCCGGTCGGCCTTGCTGACGACGATGGCGGTGGATTGGTGTATCCGCGACCAGTCCACAGTTTGTTTGACCATGGCCTGCCAATGCCCGATCTGCCGTTCATCGGCATACCGGCCTAACTCCTGTATTAATGCCGCCGTCTGAATCTGGAGAGCCTGGCCGGCTTGCTCGGCAACCTGGATAGATCGCGCGTAGTTTCTTTGTTCCAAGAAGGAGCGGGCCTGCTTGATGAGCAGGTCTGTTTGGACAGGTTTTTCCCCCAACGCAACGCGCCCATTGATTGATTGGACTTGCGAGGCCATGGACAGGAAGCGCGATTCAAGACGGGTGAGTGTGGATTCTGCCATCCGCCGTTGGGCGGCCTGCTGGTCATTCAGCCGGGCGACGGTGGTTCCACCTTCGCTATGAAGCCGCCTGAGTTCTTTTTCGATCTCAGTGGATTCCCACGGCCAGCGGATCAGATCATCATCGGCTTGCACGCGGGCTTTGAGCGAGACCCATTGTCTCGCAAAGTAGGCATATTCCTCAGGCGCCGCCTGGGGAGCGCCGATGGAAATCAAATCATGATCGATGGCATCGATTGCGGCGATCAGGTCGGTCGGAACGGCCGGAACACATCCGGTCACAAGAAGGACGCAGATGCTCCCGGCAATCCCAGCACGTTGGATACACGTCGCGGCCACGTCAAGACTCTACCTTACTTCTTCCCGGAACGAGAAGATTTTCCCTTTCCTGTCTTTGCCAAGGCACTCTGAATTTCGTCTGACACGGCTCGGCTCTTGTCATTGATGGCCTTGGCTTGAGTCTGCGCAGTGAGGTAATCTTCTTTGTCGATCGCCAGCTGAACCTGATTGAGTGAGGCCTTGAGGGCTTCGGCGTCATTCTTGATCGCCTCGACCGCCGCACGATCTTTCCCGACCGGCGCTTTGGCGACGAGTTTCAGAGTGGAGTCGACGGCTTCCTGGGCAACTCGCTGAGCCTGGAGCGCTCCCGCTTTAGCTTCTTCTTTCTTCTTGGCCACCTCTGCTTTTACGCGCTCGCCCTCGGTTGTTGTTGATATAGCCAGCTGTTCAACTTTGCCGTAGTCCCGAAAGAGGGCAAACTTCCCGTCTTGCTCACCGACCTCTTTTTTCAATGCCGCGAGGGTGCCTTCAAGCTTCGCATATTCCTCAGCAGTGTAGGTGACCGCTCCACTCTGTTGCGCATCCATGACGGCCTTTTCTGCCGCCGCAATCTTTTCTGATGGTGGCTTCGTACATCCGGCTGCGAGGAGAGCGGTAAGGGCTATAGGTACCAGTAGCTGTCTGATCTGCACCATGGTGTCATGTCCTCCAAAAGACTCGTTGTGTTTCCGATGCTATTGCCACAGAGCAGTGATCGGTGCGGGGGAAATCCCTATCAGTCAGCAAGCTCGGTGCCAAGAACTGGCTTTCAGAGAAGCTAAAAACATCTATTATATCAACAATATAGATGGTGAAAGATATGAGGGCATACGCTTATATTGTGGCGATCTGGTGCTGTGGAGACAAAAGCGCCTCAAGGAAGAAGGGGATCAACAGAGGGACGCAATTGTTCTAAATGACCAGAGTCGTAGAAGACTGTAAATTGACAGGTCGCAAAGCCGCTCCTATAATACACCGTTCATTTAGAGTGGTCCGCTTTTTAATGATCGTGAGGGAGGAGCCTCGTGTCCTTTACATTTCAGCAGCCATCGAATCTCAAGAAGAAACGCGAACACGGTTTCCGAAAGCGCATGAGCACGAAAAACGGGCGTCGGGTCCTGGCTCGTCGACGCGCAAAGGGACGGGCCCGGTTGACGGTCTAGCTCGCTGCCGACGGGCACTCTCGATGTTCTTCTGCGCATCTGCCGGTGACATCTCGCTGCCCTGGGATCGCATCTCCCTGTCAGAAGCCATCCCGACTCAGACTCTCGAAGGACGGCGTGCGGCCGTGGGACGATCTTTTCGCGATGTCGAAACCGCAAAGAGAGAGCAGCATTTTCTTACGGGCCAGCCGGGACATTGAAATTGTCAAACGTCACGGGCGGCGGATCTCCACGGCTTTGTTTAATTTGTTGACGTACAAGTTAGATGACGCGCCGAGCCGCGTCGGAATTATCGTTGGGAAACGCTTCGGCAATGCGGTTCGGAGAAATCGGGCAAAGCGGGTTTTTCGTGCGTTGGTGAGACAGCGACAGCAGGACTTGATTCCTGGCCAAGCCCTTCTGGTATTTCCGAAACGCGAAGCGCTGGCGCAGACGCACGAAGACTTGACCCGGATGTGGGAAACGTCATTGGGGCGAGTTCACCTGATTCGGCCAAGGGCAGATTGATATGCGGCAGCTGTGTCTGTGGATGATTCATGGGTACCGCTTTATGATTTCTCCCTTACTTGGCCCGGCCTGCCGGTTCGAACCCACATGCTCTCGATACGCCTTGGATGCCGTGGATCGGTACGGTGCGTGGCAAGGTCTTGGCCTGGCATTGGTCCGCCTAATGAAGTGTCATCCCTTCCATCCCGGGGGAGAAGACCCGGTCAAGTAGCAGTTCATACATTCTAGGGGAAACACATCTTGTTCATGGAAAAGCGCGTCATCGTGTTCCTTGTGCTCTCACTGACGATCATCTTTGGGTACGAGTACGCGCTCAAGCAACTAGGCTTGCTCCCTGATCCGCCTAAACTTGAGGAATCGAGTCCGGCGGCCGATCCCCAGTCATCAACTGCATCTGCTCCCCGTGAAACAGCGCCTGTGAGCGCCTCTCCCACCCCCCCTCCCTCCGACAAGGGTGTGGCGGAGAAAGCCCCTCCTCATGAACTCGTCAATAGGGTCGGGGAAATGGTCGAGGTGGATACCGCCCTCTATCGTGCCAAGTTTACGTCCCGCGGGGCGGTGCTGACGAGTTGGGAGCTCAAGCGCTATCGCAGCAGCGCGGATAACAATGCGCCACCCGTACAGATGGTCAGGCAAGGCGGAAAGTTTGCCGGCCCATTGTCGATCGGAGTGGACGATTCAAGCCTTTCCAAAGAAATCAGTGACAGCCACTATCGCATCACAAAAGACTTTACGGCCCTGGACGACAAGAACCCCACCGGCCATCTGACATTCACATATGAAAACCTGTCAACCGGTGTCCGCATTGTCAAGCAGCTGACATTTCATGCAAACAGCTATCTGGTAGACGTGTCGCTGAATCATAGTGGACTCTCCGGCTCCATGCAGGTTGGATTGGGCACGAATTTCGGCATCGTAGAGTGGGGAGACGGTTTTATCGGCTCGATCGGTCCTGCGGCGCTGGTCGATGGCAAGATCAAGTTGGACTTGCCCGATTCGGAAACGGAGCACAAGGGGTCTGTGAAATGGGCCGGCCTCCAGGATAAGTATTTTTTATCTGTGCTTATCCCACAGGAAAGCCCAACCGTTTTGGTGAAAAAGGAAGGCGAGAAGCTGGCCTCGACGTCCGTCCGTATCCCCATCGCTTCACCCGAAGCCCCAATCCAGTTTCAGCTCTATGCCGGCCCCAAGGAATATGACACGCTGCAAGCGCTCCAACTTGACCTGGAAGATACGATCGATTTCGGATTTTTTATTTTTGGAAGTTGGGATGTGGTGAGATCGGTTGCTAAGCCGATATTCCACGTGCTGCGCTCCATCAATGATTACACCGGCAACTACGGAGCGACGATTATTCTGTTGACCATCGCGATCAAACTGCTCTTCGTGCCCCTCCAATACAAGAGCTATAAGTCGATGAAACAAATGGCCGGGATTCAACCGAAGGTCCTGGAGATTCAGGAGAAGTTCAAAGAGGATCGTGAGCGACTGAACAAAGAACTCATCAAGGTGTATCGCGATCACAAGGTCAATCCGGCCGGCGGGTGCCTGCCGATGGTGCTGCAAATGCCGGTCTTTGTAGCGCTATTCAACATATTGAACGTGGCAAT
>SXPO01000126.1 GCA_005793285.1 Nitrospiraceae bacterium | reverse complement strand
GAGGCCCATGGTGGTCGTGCAGGCGATGAATCGCACGCCGAGATCCAACGCGGTGTGCATCAATTCGGGGACTCCCGGCATGCGATTCTGCTTCATCACCTTCTGCATCATTGCGGTGCCCAACCCGCCGAAATGAAATCGCGAGAGCGGCAGTGTCTCAGCGCCGCCTTTATTGAGCGCCCCGAACATCCGGCGGAGCCAATCTTTCGCTGAACTGGCAGCGCCCTTCTTGCGAATCGTATTCAGTCCCCAGAAGGTAAAGAATACGGTGACCTGCATTCCCATCGCGGCTGCGCCGGTTGCGATGATAAAGGCTGCCATTGCCCGGTCCAGATCTCCGCTCAAGAGGACGATGGTCACTCGATCCGGCTTGGAGGCTTGGAGTTGCGCTAATGTCGTTGTCGGTTCTATTTGTGCGGCGATCATAGCGTGGTCTCGTTTCCCATACACAGACTCAGCCCTGTTCGGACTTGTGAACAGAATAGTATGGGGTTCGTGAGGGTGTCAAGGAATGTGCCAGCGGCACCCGCGTCATCATCGCTTGACCTTCCTTTAACCGGTCGTTATAGTCTCCCTCGTAGGTGCGCCCCATCATTTCGGGCTTCCTTCCTCGTCCATGAACATGCCGCTTACGCCCGATATTGTCTCCGCTAGAAGCGCACCGCTCTTTGGATTCTGGTATCCGGCTGTGCCGAGCGATACCGTACGGTCAGGCTCGATGAAAGCTCTGCAGATGCTGGGGCTTCCGATCGTGCTCTGTCGGGACCGGGAGGGGCGGCTGGCAGCGATGCGCGATATTTGCCCGCACCGTGGCATGCCGCTGTCATTCGGGCGATTCAACGGCGAACGTATCGAATGTTCCTATCACGGGTGGCAGTTCGACATGAAGGGCCGCTGCCGCTGCATCCCCGCGCTGCCGGAAGGGGCGTCTCTTCAGACCGACAAAGTTGGGATTGCCAGTTATCCGGCGGAAGAAGCCGACGGCATGATCTGGGTACATCTTGCCGACGGTCGTGGAGAAACAGTCCCGTTGCCGCCGGTCCCGCGCATGCCGCTGCCATCGGAACCGAAACAGTCGTTTCATATTTCGCTGATCTATACCTGTACGGCAGACGACGGTGTCATCGGCCTCATTGATCCGGTCCATGGTCCCTACGTGCATTCCTGGTGGCGCAGTGATGCGAGCATGCATGAAAAGACGAAGACCTTCGAGCCGATTCCCAATGGATTTCGGATGACGGCGCACCGGCCGGCCAAGAACAGCGGTCCGTTTCATTGGCTGGAGCGTGTCTACGGAGGGCCATTGAGCACTACGATCGACTTTCTGCTCCCGAATCAGCGCGTCGAACTCATGGAATGCGGGCGGGTGTGGATGGCCAACCGGTTGATGGCTACGCCCATATCCGAGATGGAATGCCGTATCGATTTTTCCGCCTATTGGCGCGGGCTGCATTGGCTTCCGTTCGGGAATCTGATTTTCCGCACGCTCACCAAGATGTTTCTGGGCCAGGATGAACGCGCCATGAAGCATCTTGCCGTAGGGCTTGGTCACAAACCATCGTCGATGTTTCTTGGCGATGCCGACATGCCGGCGAAGTGGTACTACAAACTGAAGGCCGCCCACCTCGCTTCGGTTCAGACGGGGCAGCCGATGGAACATCCCCTCAAAGAGCGGGTGACCCTGCGGTGGAGAAGTTGATAGTGCTGCTAGCGCGCTGCTTCGCGGAAGAGAATCAGACCCATTGCCCGCCGGATCTGATCGCGCGTTCCCAATAAGACAATGATATCGCCGGGGAGCAGGGTGGTTTTCACAGAAGGATTGGATTCGGTGATGCCGCTTCTGGTCCACGCAATGATCGAGGTGCCGGTTCGGGGCCGTAGGGCTAGTTGACCGATGGTCTTCCCGGCCGCCGGTGAATCCTCCTCGATCCGACAAGTTTCTACTTCCACATCACTGAGTGTGCCGCCACGAAGGTGGTGGGCCAACTCGGGCAGCTCGCTCCGGCGCAACAGCGCATAGCCTTCCCGCCGGACCTGCTCGGCCTTCCGCATCACGAATTCTTGCGGCATGTTGTAGGTTCGCAGCACCAGCGCAAAAATCTCGATCGACGTTTCGAACTCTTCCGGCACCACATCGTCGGCTCCGAGTTGATGGAGCTCTTCCAGCTCGCGTAGGTAGCGCGTTCTGACGACGATATGAATCTTCGGATTCAAACTGCGCGCCACTTGGACGGTTCGGCGGGCCATGAATGGATCGGAAATCGCGATCACCAGGACTCTGGCATCGTCGATTTTCATATGCCGCAGCACATGTGGGTTCGTGGCATCGCCGTAGTAGAGCGGCAAGCCGTGCGGTGCTTCCCGGCGCACCGTATCGCCGTCCAAATCCAACGCAATGTAGGGCACCTCCGTTTCACCTAGCACGCGGGCTAGGTTCCTGCCGTTCAATCCGTACCCCACGATGATTACATGGTCCTTGATACGGATGTGCCGCCCTTCTGTCTCTAGCGCATGGGCCGTGGTTTGGCCAGGCAGCCAATGGCGGAGGCGCTGGACGGCTTCTACGTGCCGGGCGAGATGCGGCGACACTTGCATGAGGAACGGCGTGATGATCATGGAACAGACAGAGACTGCCAGGAATATTTGATAGGGTGCGCCGGATACCAGGCCGTGCTCTTGGCCGACCTGGGCCAGTACAAAGCTGAATTCGCCCACTTGAGCCAGGGCTACACCGGTCATGACCGCCGCTCGTGGAGGGACTGATGCCGTCAGTACGGCTCCGGCGCCGCTGAGGAATTTCAGGAGCAGCACAACGAGTAATAGGCCGGTGACGACTCCGGGGTACTGGAGCACGATCCGCCAATCCATCAGAATGCCGATGGAGATGAAGAACAGGCTGTTAAAACTGTCTCGAAACGGCAGGACCTCCGCAATGGCTTGGTGACTATACTCCGACTCGGAAATGACGAGTCCGGCAATGAAGGCGCCCAATGCGAGCGACAGCCCGCTCATTGAAGTCAGCCATGCAATGCCGAGGCAGATGACGATGATCGTCAGCAAAAAGAGCTCGCGGCTGCGGCTGCGGACGATGTATTCGAGCACTTTCGGCGCCGCATACCAGGCGGCTGCCATGATACAGCCGACAAGTACCACGGATTTTCCTACGGGCAAGAGGATGGAGGAGAGTGTGTCCTCGCCGGGGCTGGCCAGAATCGGCGTCAGGAGGATCATGGGCACGACGGCGAGGTCCTGGAAGATCAGGATGCCGATGGTTGCGCGGCCGTGCGGAGCATCGCTATCTCCACTTGCCGCCAGCGCCTTCAATACGATCGCGGTGCTGCTGAGTGACAACAGGAAGCCCCAGAACAGCGCCTGGGGGCCCGGTATTCCCGCAATGATGCCGCCGAGCCACACGAGGGCGATGACACCGCCGACCTGAATCGGCGCGGCGACCAGGAACAGTCGCTTCAGTGAGGCGAGCTGGACCAGCGAGAACTCGATGCCGATGGTGAATAACAAGAGGGCAATCCCGATTTCCGCGAGCACTTGCACGGTTCCGATGTCTGAAATGAGGTTGAATCCATGCGGGCCGATCACGGCTCCGGCGACGAGAAACCCGGCGATGGAGGGCAAACGAAACTGGTGAAAGAGAAACACCACCGCGATGGAGACGGTGTAAATAAGCAGCAAGTTGCCGAGGACATCGTTATCGGTCATTGCGAGGCCCGTGGGAGGTGAAATCTGAGTGGTGGAGGATACCTCACTGCTCTCACGTGAGCAAGGCAAAGCGTTCAGTTAAGGAACGGGCTGGTTGTCGAGTCATGATGTTGAGGCCGCTGTCGGTTGTGCCGTCGCTGGAGAATATAGGGAATGGCTTCAGCTGGTTCAGAAAACCCGTGGGGGCTTGTGGCCCGGATCTGACCCGTCTTATGGCGGAGACCTTTCGGCCGTAATCAGCGCGGGGCGAGCCACTCCTTCTACGATAACGCGCGCTATGTGACGTTGTCGGAGATCTTCGGAAGAGGGTTCGTGCCGATCGGGCGTCCGTAGGTTTCCCACTAAGGGAGAAGGCTGGTCCCTCTCAGGCTTGGTAAAATTCTCGATACCACTTCACGAAGCGAGGAATGCCTTTTTCGATCGGCGTGGCCGGCGCGAATCCGACATCGCACGTGAGGTCGTCGATGTCGGCGTAGGTGGCGGGCACATCGCCGGGTTGCAACGGCATCAGCTTCTTCTCTGCTTTCTTGCCGAGCGCTGTTTCCAATACTCCGATGAAATGTAGCAGCTCCACCGGTTGCTGGTTGCCGATATTGTAGATGCGGGCCGGCGCCGAACTGGTGCCGGGGTCTGGTTTGTCTCCTGACCAGGCTGGATTGACCGTCGCCGGATGATCGAGGGTTCGAATGATGCCCTCGACGATATCGTCTACATAGGTGAAATCGCGCCGCATGTT
>SXPO01000125.1 GCA_005793285.1 Nitrospiraceae bacterium | reverse complement strand
TGGGAAAGCTGAGCACTATTGGGAACGATGGGGTACGTCAAAGGGATGTTCGTATCACGCGACGTGCTCGCATTGAAGGATGGGACAATCCATCCATAGGCGCTGACTCTCGAATTCCTGAGTGCCTTCCCAATATCGGTACCAGACAACGCCTTCATCAACGGTAAATTATTCGGCGTTGAATCCGGAACCCCAATTACGGGGCCGATATGTTCGGACATTGGGAACGGCGGAGAGCTGAAGGGCGCAGGAGGAAGCCGACGCATTGGCCCGGGACCAACTTCCCCCGCCAGGTCTGTTCCCTTGTCCCCTTGAATATATGCGTCAAAGAAGCGTCCCAGAAAACTTTTCTCTGCCAGCAGTGGCAGCGCATCTCCACTTCTGACCAGGGGCAATGGCGTGCGGGACCCTGGTTGATATCCGTCTCGCGCGAACGTCACGGTTGGCACAAACCCAAGAACACATCCGGCGACGATTCCCAAGAGAAAGTTTGGTCGCTTCACTCTACGGTCCCCTTTGAACAACACACTCCTGGAGAGATCGTTGCCCTTCTCCACGAGCAATTACTGAACTTGTATCAAGATCGGCCTATGTTTTGAAAGCACTAGATGATGGTTATCGCCGCCTGCCGGCTGTTGAACGGTCTATGAATGGAAGGAAAAAGGAACCGGCGCAAAGGTCGAAACGAACACGGCTAGCGCAATCCAGCCGACGATCGTACGGGTGCGTCCTAACGGGGCCTGAGGATCTCGGACGGGCGGGTGACCGAGCCCCCAAAGCCCCGCCATGAATGCCCACAAAAACCAGCCAGGCCAGCCGACAAATCCCAGGACGATTAAGATTGGAACCGCGATGAACGCCATCGTCCGCTGTCTGCCTCCCCAAAGCGCATAGGCGACATGCCCGCCGTCAAGCTGGCCGATCGGAAGGAGATTGAGCGAGGTGACGAAGAAACCAAACCAGGCCGCAAAGGCAATCGGGTGCAACACGATATCCGATTCCGGTGAGATCGGCCCGATCACCAACCAGGCCAGAAACTGCAGCAGTACCGGTTCTCCCAGTTGCAACCCAGATGTGGCGGTGCGATCCACGACGGTCGAAAGATTCAGTCCTACAATCAGTACGGCAACGGCAACAATAAACCCGGCCAGCGGGCCGGCAACCCCAATATCAAACAGGGCGCGGCGATCCATGATAGGCTCGCGCATGCGGATGATGGCGCCGAACGTTCCGATAAAATGGGGCGGCCCAGGAATGAATAACGGCAGCGACGCAGGCACTCGATGAATCCTGGATAACCAATAATGGCCGAGTTCGTGTGTGGTGAGAATGAAGAGGAGCGCCGCGGCAAAAGGAAGCCCTTGCCACAATGCCTCCGGATGTTCTAACAGAAAATTCAGCGGTCCACGGACCGTCCCGTGATACGATTGGTAGGCGCCCGCCCATACAGTTGTGAAGCAGGTCAGCAGAAACAGACCGATAGGCAGGGCCCATGCCGAGAAAACCGACGGCGCTCCTTCATCGGCATCGGCCTCGCTCTCGATGGTTTGTGCGATAGCATCCGGCTCTTCCCCACGTTCGACTTCGTTCTGGATGCGTCGCTGATCGTCTTCTCCCAATCCATTCATGGAGTCCCTGATTATTCGTCGGGTTTGTTATTCGATGGTCACGAACGAATTATGCTCCAGTTCCTCGGCCACAGTCGTGGCAGGACCATGGCCAGGCAAGAGGCGATAGTTCGGTGAAAGTGCGAACAGGCCTGTACGCACTGACTCCAGGTGCGTGGCATACAGACGACTCGGATTAGACCGGCCGATCGATCCGGCAAAGACTGTATCGCCGACAAAACAGACCGGCTGCGTGGGATCATCGACCCGATAACAGATTCCGCCTGGCGTATGGCCGGGGGTTGTGAGGCAATGAACCATCCTGCTACCGACCTTGATGACGTACCCGTCCACAGGCACAGTGAGCAGATCCGCCCGTGGTTTCCAATTCAACAGGTCGATATCGTCCGGCCCCAAATAGACCGGGGCTTCTCGATAGGTGAGAATGTGATCGATGCCCTCGGCATGATCGGCATGCCCGTGCGTCAGACAAATCCCCACCAGACGCAGGTTGCGTTTATCGAGCGCCTCGATCATGGCAGTCGCGTTGTAGGCCGTATCAATCAGCAGGGCCTCGCCCTCGTCGTGAACGATGTAGCCCTGCACACCATAGCCGCCGATCGAACCATGCACCGTCTCGATCCAGGCTGATTGGCGTTGTGCGAGCGGCTCCCATTTGTCGATCGCAATCTGCGCAAGCGGCTCACCACGCAAACCCAACACATTGGCGAGCGCGAGCAGAACCGCTCGATCACGCGCTGGCTCCCCCCGCTCCAGCGCCGTGAGCACTCCATCGGGCAACCCAGCCTTTTGCGAGACATCGTCGGCTGAGAGTCCAAGACCTGCACGGGCTTTTTTCAGAATGTCACAGCAATCGTCTTCAAGCGGCATGGAGAAGACTCAGCGGACCAGTCTGTTGGTCATGACCATGACTCCAACAGCTTATCCCTCTGGAACCAATTTGATCTCTTTCACCTCGCCGAAGGTCGAGAGCGCGGCCGGCAAGGTCTTGCCTGATCCGACGGCGACGATTTTGAGACGATCCGGATAGAGATGCTTCTTGGCAGCCGCCAGGATCTCTTCTTTGGTCAACTTCACGACTTTGTCACGCAGCTGTTGCAAGAAATCCTTCGGCAGCCCGTCATACTCCAGTTCGATCAGGCGATTCACAATTGCGGAGGGGCTGGAGAACGAAAACACGAACGAATTCACATACGCATCTTTCGCCTCCGCCAGCTCCGTATCGCTCACAAGCTCCGTGCGCATGCGCTCGATATTCGCCAGAAACCGCGCGATGACTTCCTGCGTGGAAACCGACTTGGTTTCGGCCCGCACCAGCCAGACCCCCTGATCATGCACTCCGGCACTGAGCCGGCTGCCGACGGAATAGGCCAGGCCGCGCTTTGTCCTCACATCGTTGAAAATCCGGCTGCGGAATGAACTGCCTCCCAAGATGTCGTTCGCAATCGCCAATGGGACATAATCGGGATC
>SXPO01000016.1 GCA_005793285.1 Nitrospiraceae bacterium | reverse complement strand
CTCGACTATGTGACGATTGCCAGAGACGGGTACATGGAGGCCAAGACTCAGAAGGCTGTCTGGGCGGTCAAACAGCCGGACGGAGCGGTGACGGTCTTCGCGCCTCTCTGCACGCATCTGGGCTGCGGCTACCACTGGGATACCACAGACCGGCAGTTCAAGTGCCCCTGCCATGGAAGCGTCTATGATGTGACGGGGGCGGTGTTGGCTGGCCCGGCTCCCCGTGCCCTGGATCGTTTGCCCATAAAAATCGAAGCAGGCCGCCTGCTGGTCATGTACAAAGAGTTCAAGTCCTGGCGCAAGGACATCGTTGAGCTATAACAGAGGCCACTTGGGTGTTGCCGCTGGTCGTCGTGCTCGGCCTGTTTTTCTGGCCCTTTATCGACAGGAATCCGGTGCGCAATCCGATCAAGCGCCCTGCGGCATTAGTCTCGGGAGTCTTGTTTCTCCTCGTGGTTTTTTCCTTGCTGGGCATCTCGTTCAAGAACCTCTATGCCGTGCCGCGCGTGGATCCGGCTCTGGTCCGCGGGCGCACCCTCTTTAGTCAATTCGGCTGCGCCGGCTGTCATCGTATTCACGGTGAAGGGGGCGCGGTGGGGCCGGACCTGTCCTACGTCGGCGACAAGAGGCCTGAGCGAGAATGGCATCTGCAACATTTTCGAGATCCTCAGTCTGTCTCGCCCGGGTCGTTCATGCCGAAATTTCCGTTGGATGATAAGCAATTGAACGATGTGACGAGCTATATGTTGGGCCTCAAGCGAATCTCATAGTCTGAAATTCATACTGCGCGTGCCTGACAGTTTCCTCCTGTAGCGTCCCGCAACAACCAGATGGCAGGCACTGTGGCCATTCGCTTCAACGGAGTGGGAGTCTGACGGTTAATCGCTTGATTTCACAGGGAACGTGACCGGCAAGTCGTCTTAGTCAGTGGCACGGTCTTGGCTTAATGGGGGAATATGATGATGCGGATATTGCCGGTGATTCTTGGGATCACCATGTTTGTGAGCTGTTCCGGCGAGGGTGCTCTGGTTGCGACCGGGGAGCGTCGGGGGGCGGACCAAATCGAGAGGGCTGCGATCGAGTTCGCGCCCCCTTCGCCCGAAACCATTCCCGGCAGTCAGCTAGGTGAACAGATCCGGCTCGGCTATCAGATCGTCGTCGACACGCAGGACTATGCAAAACCCTATGTCGGCAATCGCCTCAACTGCACCAACTGTCATCTCGACGGGGGGCTCAATCCGAACGCGGCGTCGTTTGTCGGTTTGGCGTCGGTTTATCCCGAGTACCGTTCCCGCAATGCGAAGGTGAATACGCTCGCCGATCGGATCAACGAATGTTTCGAGCGGAGCCTGAACGGTCGAGCGCTGCCTCCCGACAGTTCCAAGCTGCAGGCTGTCGTGGCCTATATCACCTGGCTCTCGCAGGGAGTGCCGCAAGGGGCAACATTGCCCTGGCGGGGCCTTCAACACATCAAGTCAGGGCGCCCGCTCGATCCCGCCAACGGGAAGAAAATATTCGCGAATAAATGCGTCTTCTGCCATGGATCGGATGGGCAGGGGACGATGGCAGCGCCGCCTGTCTGGGGCCCCCAGTCCTACAACATTGCCGCAGGCATGGCGAGGGTGAGCGTCGCAGCCGCCTTCATCAAGTCGAATATGCCCCGCACGGTCGGGTGGACCCTGTCGGACGATGATGCCTACGATGTTGCCGCCTATGTGAACAGCCAGCCCCGTCCAGACTTTGCTGGCAAGATTGGTGATTGGCCGAAGGGAGGCAGGCCGGCTGATGCGCCGTACTAGCAGGGTGCTGAAAAAGTCAGCCAGCGGCGTTCTCGCATCGCTCAGACCCTCAACGCATCCTCCGGGTACGATTCGGCCCTTCGCTCGCTGCGGCCTTGCTGGACGGACTTTTTGAGCATCCTGTGGTTGCCAGGCTACGGTGCCACTCGAAGTATTTGAGTCGTGTCGTTCGCGAACGGCGCAGGAAGAGGGAGATATGACACTTACTGTCGCATACCATGGCGGGACCCGCTATGACATTACCAGCGGGGCGCATCGGATCGTCACCGATCAGCCGGTCGAGGACGGAGGGCAGGATGCCGGCATGAGCCCTGTTGAACTCTTCGTCGGTTCCATTGCCAGTTGTGTCGGATATTTCGTCGGCCGCTACTGCGACCGTCATCACATTTCAACCAAGGGCTTGAGCATCGAGGCGGAATGGACCATAGCGGAGCAGCTTCATCGGGTGGGACAGGTCGCCCTCGCGATTCACCTGCCCCATCGGCTCACGGCCGAACAGGGCGAGCGACTGCTGAAAGTGGCGCATGGCTGCACCGTTCATCAATCCATCGCGGTGCCTGCCGGGGTGGAAATCTCACTTAATTCCCAGCACCGCCAGGCAGGGCAATGACCGGATGGACCACTCGTGAATGACTAGAATCGAGGAGGAGGATGATGATGCAAAGAAGACGGGTCATGGTTGCCGGTACGCTGCTGATAGCGGCCGTGGCGATGGGTGTCGCGCCCCGATTGTTATTCGGGAGCGATCAGTCGCGGGCGAAGGAAATCGTTCAGCAGACTTGCGTGCAATGCCACAGACTGGAAGGCAAGGCGGATTCGCGCTTCAATTTGAAGGCGCCGGACCTGATCTGGGCCGGCAGCAAATATAAGCGGCCTTGGTTGATTCGCTGGCTGACGG
>SXPO01000124.1 GCA_005793285.1 Nitrospiraceae bacterium | reverse complement strand
GATGGGGGCGGACATCCGTGTCGAAGGCAATCGGCTCGTGGTGACGGGGCGCCAAAACTTGACGGGTGCGCCGGTGATGGCCTCGGATCTTCGGGCGAGCGCTGGGCTGATACTTGCCGGTCTGGCCGCTGATGGAGTGACCGAAGTACAACGGGTCTATCATCTTGACCGGGGCTATGAGCGGATCGAAGACAAGTTGCGGGGCTTGGGGGCAAAGGTCGAACGTCGGAAGTCGAGTGCGGCGGCTGTGCGCTAGGAGGTCGGATGCTGACCATCGCATTATCGAAGGGAAAATTGATCGAGTCGGCGCTGGATTTGTTTCGGCGAGCCGGGTATGAAACCGCCGGGTTATCGGGTGAAAGCCGGCGCCTGGTATTTGTCTGTGACGAGATCGGCATCACGTTCCTGATCGTCCGGCCCAGCGATGTGCCGACCTATGTGGAATATGGGGGGGCGGACGCCGGAATCGTCGGCAAAGATGTTTTGTTGGAGCAAGACAGCGATGTTTATGAGCCATTGGATTTAGGGTTCGGAGCGTGTAGAATCTCGGTCGCCGCGCTTAAGGGAGAGGGGCTGCGCGATCGATTGTCGTCCAAGATCCGCGTCGCCACCAAATATCCCAAGATTACCGAGCGGTTTTTCAATCAGCGAGGCTTCCCGGTCGAGATCATCAAGCTCTACGGCTCGATTGAGCTGGCGCCTGTGGTGGGGTTGGCCGATCGGATCGTCGATCTGGTCGAAACCGGCAGCACGCTGAAGGCCCACGATCTTGTCGAAGTGGACGTGATTGCGCAATCGACGGCGCGGTTGATCGTCAATCGGGCGAGCCTTCGTCTGAAGCATGAGCCCCTCATGGAGTTGATCCGCAGACTCCGGGCGGTATTGATGACCCAAGAGTCAGTGCCTGGCAACGGCCGCCCATCGGCCGCGCGCAAGGGCAAGAAAAAGGCAGCGCGCGTATGAAGATCGTCACGCAAGCAGATCGCAGCTTCCTTCCCACCCTGAAGAAAGTGATATCCCGCGGCCAAGCGGCCGGTGCTTCTGTGGAGAAGACCGTCCGGTCCATCCTGCAAGCGGTCCAGCGGGGCGGCGACAAGGCGGTGTTGCGCTATACCAAACAATTCGACAAAGTTTCGCTCAAGCCGGATGCAGTGCGGGTGACGCCGGAGGAGATTAATAACGCGTATTTCCACATTCGTAAGGATGAAGGCGATGCCTTGCGGCTTGCGGCAAAACGAATTACTGCGTTTCACGAGCGTCAGCGCACGAAGACGTGGATGTATCAGGACAATGATGCTACGTTGGGACAGGTTGTCACACCGATTGATGCCGTCGGGGTCTATGTGCCCGGCGGGAAAGCCGTGTATCCCTCATCGGTACTGATGTGCACGATCCCGGCCAAGGTGGCAGGTGTACGACGGGTAGTGATGGTGACGCCGCCGCAGAAGGGCCCCATCAATCCGTACCTGTTGGTGGCAGCCGATATTGCAGGCGTGTCAGAAATTTATCGTATTGGTGGAGTACAGGCCGTGGCGGCGCTCGCCTATGGAACGAAGACTATTCCCAAGGTCGATAAGATTGTTGGCCCAGGCAATATTTATGTGGCGACCGCTAAACGTCTTCTCTATGGGACCGTCGGGATCGACATGATCGCGGGGCCCAGTGAATTGTTGGTGGTAGCCGATGACGAGGCTAATCCGGTCCATGTGGCGGCTGATCTGCTGTGTGAGGCCGAGCACGATGAAGACGCGCAGGTCTTTTTGGTCACGACATCGGAACGGCTGGCAAAAGACGTGTCCAAATTGATTGCGCAGCAGTTACAGGGACTCCAACGCGAAAAGATCGCCTCCAAGGCGATTACGCGTCATTCGGTGGCGTTTGTCGTGACGACCCTGGATGAAGCGATTGACGTGGCCAATCAAATTGCCGCCGAACATGTAACACTGTCGGTGGACAATCCGTTCGACTATCTTGAACAGATCCGTCATGCTGGCGCGTTATTTCTGGGGCGCTATACGCCGCCGGCGGTTGCGGATTATGTGGCAGGCCCGAATCACGTGTTGCCGACCGGCGGGAGCGCGCGGTTTTTCTCGGCGCTTTCCGTGAACGATTACGTCAAGGTCAGCAATATCGTCCACTATACGAAACAGGAGCTGGCAAAGGTGAAAGATCCGTTGATCCGATTGGCCCATATCGAAGGGTTCGACGCGCATGCGAAGTCGGCCCAAAGCAGGTTCTCGTGAAGAAGAACGGATCGGCCTCACGGCAGGCGGCGGTTCAACGCGCTACGAAAGAAACAGATATCCGTGTCGAATGGGCTCTGGACGGCGCGGGGCAGGGGAAGATCGACACCGGTATCCGATTTTTTGATCACATGCTGGAGCTGTTGGCAAAACACGGGTTCTTCGATCTGACGGTTCAGGCCAAAGGCGACATCGACATCGACGAACACCATACGGTCGAAGATGTTGGCATCGTGATGGGGCAGGCACTGCACCGGGCATTGGGTGAAAAAGCCGGGATCAAGCGATTCGGGTTTGCTTCGGCGCCGCTGGATGAAACCTTGGCGCAAGTGACGGTGGATCTCAGCGGCCGGCCGTTTCTCGTATATAACGTGAATCTGCCGGACCGGAAGATCAAGGCGTTCGACTTAGGGCTCTTCGAAGATTTTTTTCAGGCCTTTGTCACTCATGGCGGGCTCAATCTGCACGTGAACCTCATGTACGGCCGCAATCCGCACCACATCATGGAAGCGATTTTCAAGGCGCTGGCCAAAGCGCTCGATCAGGCCACAATGCCGGAAGAGCGTCTGGCTGGCAAAGTCCTCTCGACGAAGGGGATGCTGTAAACAGATCAGGTTACAAGGTGAAGTGCGGAGGGGTGGCCTTTTCAGGGGCGACCCCTTTTTTATTGGCAGATTAGGGAGTGGCAGGATAGGGCGAGTTGCGGTATTGTTACAGGCTTCCATGAGTGGATAGGGTCTATGATCGCAATTATCGACTACGGTATGGGGAATCTCCGCAGTGTCTTCAAGGCCTTTGAGGCTGTGGGGCATCAGGCCGTCGTGACACGTGATGCGCGGGTGATCGGGAACGCCGATCATGTGGTCTTGCCCGGTGTCGGCGCGTTCGGTGATTGTATGGCGAATATCGAGCAGTATGGATTGGTGGAGCCGATCCGAACAGCGATCCAATCGGGCAAGCCGTTTCTTGGGATTTGCTTGGGCCTTCAAGTCTTGTTTACCAAGAGTGAAGAGTTCGGGTCCCATAAAGGACTCGATATCATCCAAGGAACGGTCAGGCGATTCGAGAGTGGGCAGGCATTGAAAGTGCCGCACATGGGCTGGAATCAAGTCCATACCCAACGAACGTGTCCGCTATTCGATGGGGTTGCAGACGGATCTGACTGGTATTTTGTGCACTCGTATTTCGTGGATCCCAGCGACAAGCAGCTGGCCGCGACGATGACGACTTACGGCATCCCGTTCGTATCGAGTGTGTGGAAGGACAATATCGTGGCCTGCCAGTTTCACCCGGAGAAAAGCCAGACCGTGGGGTTGCGATTGATCAAGAATTTTGGAGAGTGGAAAGCCTAG
>SXPO01000123.1 GCA_005793285.1 Nitrospiraceae bacterium | reverse complement strand
GAACTCCCCTATGCGGAGGCGGACAAGGTCGCCAAACTGGTGCCGAATCAGCTGAACATTACCTTGCAGCAAGCGCTCGACCAGGAACCTCGCTTGCGTGAACTGACACAGACTGACGCCAGGATCAAAGAGTTGATGGATGTGGCGCAGTCGTTGGAAGGCCTTGCCCGCCACGCGTCGACCCATGCCGCCGGTGTCGTGATTTCCGAAGGCCCGCTGACAGACCATGTCCCGCTCTATAAGGGGGCCAACGACGAAATCGTCACGCAATACTCGATGGGTGATGTCGAGAAGATTGGATTGGTCAAATTCGACTTTCTTGGTCTCAAGACGCTCACCATGATCCGGCGCGCGGAAACCTTGATCAATGAAACCAGACCGCAGCAGCCTTCGCTGATCATCGATCAACTGCCCTTCAGCGACCAGAAGACCTTTGCGCTGCTCTCCTCCGGCAAGACGACCGGCGTCTTCCAGTTGGAAAGCTCCGGCATGCGCGACTTGCTCACTGGGTTCAAACCCGATCGGTTCGAGGACATTATCGCGATCATCGCCCTCTATCGTCCAGGCCCGATGGATCTGATTCCTGATTTTATCAAACGCAAACAGGGCAAGGTGCCTATCGTCTACGAAACGCCTGAATTGGAGCCGATCCTCAAGGACACCTACGGTGTCATTGTGTACCAAGAACAGGTCATGGCGATCGCCAACAAGGTGGCGGGATTTTCACTGGGGCAAGCCGACATCCTCCGGCGCGCCATGGGCAAGAAGAAACCGGAGGAGATGGAAAAACTCCGCGTCCAGTTCCTCGCGGGCGCGAGGAAGAACGCGATTCCAGAAAAAAAAGCCGAGAAACTCTATGAGCTGATTCAGAAATTCGCCGGCTACGGCTTCAATAAGTCACATGCCGCCGCCTATGCCGTTGTCTGCTACCAGACCGCCTATTTGAAATCCCACTACCCGACCGAATTCATGGCGGCTCTCATGACGACGGATATGGGTAATACCGATAAGATTATGGGATACTTTACCGAGTGCCGTGATCTCGGCATCAAGGTGCTGGGCCCGGACGTGAATGCCAGCCAGAAAAACTTCGCCGTGGCCGACGGTGTGATTCGCTTTGGCCTGGCCGCGATCAAAAATGTCGGTGAAGGCGCCGTTGAATCCATCGTGGCGATTCGCAACGAGAGTGGTCCGTTCGTCTCGTTCTTTGAGTTCTGCAGACGAATTGACCTCCGCAAAGCGAATAAGCGAATGTTGGAGGGATTGATCAAGACTGGGGCCTTCGATTCGACCGGCGCCAAGCGCGCGCAGCTGATGGCGGTTCTTGATCAAGCGATCGAAGAGGGCGCCGCGGCACAGCGGGAACGGGAACTTGGACAGACCAGCATCTTCGGCAATGAATTCTCCGGCCAAGAGACAGCGACAATCGCGATGCTACCCCTGCCCTCTATCCCGGAATGGGATCAAGCCCAGCGGCTCACCTACGAGCGTGAATTGACAGGGTTCTATATCTCTGCCCATCCATTAAGCCGTTACGAAACGACAATCGGAGCATTATCGACCGCCACAACGACCGGCCTCACGGAATTATCGGACGGGAAAGAGGTCAAGCTCTGCGGCATCGTTGCTTCGGTCAAAACGACGCTGACCAAGAAGGGCGACCGAATGGCCTATCTGACGCTGGAAGATCTTCAGGGTACGGTGGAGGTCATCGTGTTTCCTGATCTCTTTAAAGCGGCCGGCGATCTGATCGCGCCTGAACGGCTGGTCCGTCTCAGTGGAACGATCGATCGTAGTGACAAGGGCACAAAACTCCGTGTCAGTAAAATCGAGCCGCTTACCGAGGTTCAAAAACAGGCAGTAAAGCGAGTGCATATCCGGCTCACGGACGGTCCTGAAGTCCCGGATCAACTCCTGCGTCTGCGCGAAGTGCTCCAGCGACATCCCGGCGGGACGACGGTCTCCCTCTCGTTTCAAATGGATACGGCATGGGAGGCTGAGACCGCCCCCCTTCCCAACCTCAGCGTGTCGGCCAGCGAACATTTCGTATCCGATGTTGAAGAAGTGCTAGGCAAAGGCGCTCTGTTTTTGGTATCGTAGTCGGACTCTTTTCAACGATGGGGAAGGCGGCCCTGATCCATGCGTAAAAGTCTCTGTTCACCATCTGGGGGTCTATGCGTGATTATCTAGAATTTGAACAGCCGCTGCGCGAGATCGAAGAAAAAATCGAGAAACTTTCAGCGGCAGCAGTCGGCGGAAAAATCTCTGCGCAAAACGACATCCGCAAATTACGCGCCAAGTATGCGCAGGTCGAGTATGAACTCTATCAGAACCTCACTCCCTGGCAACGAACCCAATTAGCACGGCACTCACAACGTCCCAGCACACTCGACTATATCAATGAGTTGAGCCGTGACTTCTTGGAGCTTCACGGAGACCGCGCATTCGGAGACGACCGAGCGATCGTGGGCGGATTCGCGCGGTTCAATGATCGAACCGTGATGATGATTGGGCATCAAAAAGGAAAAACGCTCAAAGAACGAATGCAACGGAACTTCGGGATGCCCAACCCAGAAGGCTATCGAAAAGCGCTTCGCCTCATGCGGATGGCGGAAAAGTTCAATCGGCCGATTATTACCTTCATCGACACACCGGGAGCCTATCCCGGCATTGGGGCCGAGGAGCGGGGACAAGCGGAAGCGATCGCTCGCAACCTGCTTGTCATGTCGCGGTTGACGGTCCCAATTATTTCCATCGTCATCGGTGAAGGTGGCAGTGGCGGCGCACTGGCGCTGGGAGTATCGGACTGCGTCTTAATGTTGGAGCATTCGGTCTATTCGGTGATTTCACCGGAAGGTTGCGCGGCGATTCTCTGGGACAATCCTGCAAAGGTGCTCGACGCCGCGTCTGCGCTAAAAATAACAGCCAAGGACCTTCTTGATCTCGGCATCATCGACGACATTGTGCCGGAACCGTTGGGCGGCGCGCATCGAGACCCCAAAGCCATCTGTACACTGGTCGGCAAAGCCCTCACCAATCAGCTTTTCGATCTGACTGATCTCTCTGCCGAACAACTTCTTACCCGCCGTGAGCAGAAGTACCGTAAAATCGGCGCCGTGGGTGGACTATCCCCGGCAGAGCCTCACGAGAGCCCCACAAGCTAACTCTGCCGTAACAGTCCGGCTTCGATCAGCCGGCATTCGAGCGCGGAGAGTATCGTGCGTGCGAGTTCCGGACGATAGGGCTCAAGTGTGGAATGTTCCAGATATCGATCAAGCGTTCGCGGCAGCTTTCGCCACCAGGCGCGCGCAGACGTTCTCGCCTGTTCAGCATCAACCTGCTCGCCGGCGAGAATCTTTCTGATCTCGCGTTCGAAAAATCCAACATGCGTCAGTTCATCCTCAAGAATCGAGGACAGATCGGGACGGACATCGGCCAAGAGGAGCGCAAACTCCAACCCGAGAGCTTCATATCCGAACAGTTGCACGGCAAGCGCCGGCCATTGCCGAGGCACGGACGGAAGCTGTCCGCGCGCATGCGCCTGATGCCCCAGTATCGTCTCAAACTGCGCAAGATGCCGCTGTTCGTCTTCTTCATGCCGCTGCAGAAATAGCCGGACATTCGGCGGGACCTGTTGTAACTGTGATGATCGCACAGCCCAGAGCGCCATTGCCTCGGCCTTGAGAAACCGTTCCAGTAAAGCCGGCTCACAGGACGGCGGCAACCGAAACGGCTTGCTCAATGAATCATTTTGTGTCGTGTCTGTCATAATTGATGCCATAGGCTGTCCCGCGTAGGGAGTTGGATATTCGGACTGTTCAGTGAGCCGCGACGTGATTATTTCGATGTCTGTTGGCGCTCTGTCAACCACTTGAGAGCGCCTGCGCCAGCCATGTGGCCCGTTGCCAGACATGCCGTCAACAGATAGCCTCCAGTTGGGGCCTCCCAATCCAACATCTCCCCCGCGCCGAATACGCCGGGCAGCCGGCGAAACATGAGCTGTTCATCTAATCCCTCGAACTTCACTCCTCCCGCAGTACTAATCGCTTCCTCGATGGGACGTGTGGCGACTAATCGTAACGGCAACGATTTGATTGCCGCCGCTAACCGGATGGGGTCGGCAAACTCTTCCTTGGAGAGGACTTCACGAAGCAATCCTGCCTTCACTCCGGTAACACCGGCGCGGCGTTCAAGATGCGTGGCCATCGGGCGCTTGCCGCGAGGCTGCGACAGCTCCTTCATCAACCGCTGCACCTCACGATCCGGAGCGAGATCAAGACGAAGTGTGGCCACGCCCTTCGCAGCGATCACATCGCGCAAGCCGGCCGACACCGAGTAAATGACCCCACCCTCTACACCTGATTCGGTGATGATGAATTCACCCTGCCGTCGAATGACCACATCGTCCACCGTCTTCACAACGACGCCCACGGTTTTGACAGGATGTCCGGCAAATTTTGCTCTAAAATGGTCTGTCCACTTTACATCGAACCCGCAATTGGCTGGTTGAAGCGGCTTAACCGGCACCCGTCGTTCTTCGAGAATCGATATCCACGCAGCATCTGAACCGAGTTTCGGCCAACTGCCGCCCCCCAGGGCCAGTACGACGGCATCAGCCAGAATCGATCTTGTGCCCTGTGGGGTGGAAAACTGAAGTTGTCCCTGCCCGTCCCATCCGTACCACCGGTGCCGAACATGGAACTGCACACCAGCCTTTCGCAACCGGCGCAGCCATGCGCGCAACAGCGGCGCCGCTTTGAGATCAGTCGGGAAAATACGGCCGGAGGTTCCGATGAAGGTCGAAATGCCGAGTTGCTGCGCCCAGGCACGAACTTCGTCTGGCCCGAATGATCGAAGGGTCGGCGCAAGTTGCGCCCGGCGT
>SXPO01000122.1 GCA_005793285.1 Nitrospiraceae bacterium | reverse complement strand
AGGTTTCATGAAATATGCCCGCGAGGGCCCCAAGCGGAAACCGGTCGAGCTGCGGGTGCTCGAGTGGAAGGAAATGTACGAGCCGCTGGCCGAGGACAAGCTCAAGGTCCAGGGCGCGCGCTGCATGGATTGCGGTGTGCCCTTCTGCCAGGGATCGACCGGCTGCCCGGTTGTGAACTTGATTCCGGAATGGAACGACCTGGTCTATCGGGGCCGCTGGAACGACGCGCTCAAGGCGCTCCATACCACGAATAATTTCCCCGAGTTTACCGGCCGCCTCTGCCCTGCGCCCTGCGAAGGGGCTTGCGTGCTCGGCATCAATTCAGACCCGGTCTCCATCAGGATTCTCGAATGGAACATCATCGACCGGGGCTTCAATGACGGGTTGGTTCAGCCGATCCTGCCGGTCACGAACACGGGAAAGACCGTCGCGATTGTCGGGTCCGGCCCGGCCGGTTTGGCCGCCGCGCAGCAACTGGCCCGCGCCGGCCATCGCGTGACGGTATTCGAGAAGTCGGACCGTATCGGCGGCCTGCTCCTCTACGGTATTCCTGATTTCAAAATGGAAAAATGGGTCATCGACCGGCGGCTGGACCAGATGAAGGCCGAAGGGGTGGAGTTCAAGACCGGCGTGACGATCGGGAAAGACCTCACAGGCGAACAGTTGCGCCAACAGTTCGATGCGGTCGGTCTCTCCATGGGCGCGGAGCAGGCTCGTGAATTGCCGATTCCCGGCCGCGAACTCAAGGGCGTGCATCTCGCGATGGAATATCTCACCCAGCAGAATCGACGCACGTCGGGCCTGCCTATTACAGGCGAACCGATCATTGCCAAGGGGAAGCGCGTCATCATCATCGGCGGCGGCGACACAGGGTCCGATTGTGTCGGCACGGCGCATCGTCAGGGCTGCGCAGAAGTGCATCAGTTTGAATTGCTGCCGGAGCCTCCTCCGACCCGCGCCAGCTCGACTCCTTGGCCTCTCTGGCCCATGCAGCTCCGCACCTCGCATGCGCATGAAGAGGGCTGCAACCGTCAATGGAGTGTTTCGACCACCAAGTTCACCGGCCAGAATGGCCAAGTGACGAAGCTCCATGCCAATCGGGTGAAGTTCGAAGGCGGCAAGTTCACGCCGATTCCCGGCAGCGACTTCGAGCTGGATGCCGATCTGGTTCTGCTTGCGATGGGGTTCACCGGCCCGGTGAAGAATGGTCTCCTCGACAGCCTCGGGGTGAAGTACGACGCCCGTGGCGCAGTGGCCGTGGACGATCGTTTCATGACCAGCCTCGACGGGGTCTTTGCCGGCGGCGACACCAAACGAGGCCCGTCGCTCATCGTCTGGGCCATCGCCGAAGGGCGCAAGATGGCGGCGGGGATCGATCAATATCTGCGCGCCGGAAAATCCGCGAAGAAATCCGCTTCTTAGTACGACAGGGTTGGCGTCGCGTGAGATCCTGAGTCGCTCCAGAGCAATCGTATGGCAGCGAACATTCTAGAGCGAGTGCGAGCCGCAGGCCGAAAACGGCTGTTGTACCTTCCCCATGCAATTCGACAGATGTCTCGATCAGACAGGATGATCGCGCCGGAAGAAGTGCAAACGGTTGCCGTTCCGGTCGATTAGTAGAAGATTATCCCGATGATCCTCGCGGCCACAGTTGCCTGCTTTTGGGCGACCCGGAGATGGGGGTCGCCCGATTCATATCGTCGTGGCGCCGAAGGATGACTATCTCGCTGTCGTCACAGCCTATGTGCCTGATCCAGCGCAATAGTCGCCGGACTTCTTGAGGAGGGCGTAAGCGATGGAATGTCTCCATTGTAAGGGGCGGATGGAGTGGAAGACGGCTCCCTTCAGTTTGGATCGGAAGGGGTACCATGTGTCCTGGGATGCCATCCCGGCGTGGGTGTGCTTGCAATGCGGCGAGCCATATTTTGAGGCCAAAGAAGTGGAGCTGATTCAGAAAGCGCTCACCGCGCTGGAGCGCGAAGGCGCAGCGCTAGTTGGTGCGGGGCCTCCAGCAGTGAAATCGTAAGTAGGGTCTCGCTCATCGTCTAGGCCATCGCCGAAGGGCGCAAGATGGCGGCGGGGATCGATCAGTATCTGCGCGCCGGCAAATCCGCTAAAACAGGCCGCTGAAAACGGCCTCCAACTGCGTTCTCGCTTCGCTCAAACCCTCAACGGTGTCGGCGGTCGGAAGTCGGAAGTACTGGGGGACTTTCCGTTCGCCAAGACTCATGATGAGGGCGAACGGCTCACACAAAGTGCGGTGTGTGCCTCCTCGGGGCTTCGCTCACTGCGGCCTTGTTGGAAGACCGTTTTGAGCGGCCTGATGGGAGTTCCTCCCGCCATTAGCGAGCCCGTACTGCTGCGTTTTATCCTTGTGCAGGCACATACTCATTTGCTCTGGTTGACACACTGCCCTACAAAAAGTAGCCTGTCCCTATTTTCCCGTACCCACGATTATTGAAGGCGTGTTACGCGTATGGAAAATGGCAGATTCTGTTCTTGTGTATGTATCCGCCTAAACATTGTTAGGCCTTTACTATTTTGGTGCGCGCCATGACGGAAACCACTGACGACAACATGCCCTGGCTTGCGGCAAGTGAAGCGGGGAAAATAGCCGCGCAGATGACAGTGGAGGGTGGGCGTGGGGCAATTCTTGTGGGCGCCGCTCGGATCGATACCGCCTTGGAAACTCTCCTCAAGTCGGTGATGGCTCCCGGTTCACCAAAAGATGACAATTTATTTGATCCTGAAAAGCCACTAGGTACACTGTCAGCCAAGATCGCACTAGCTTCTCGTTTGTCTCTAATTGAGAAGCCTGTCGAGCAAGCCATGCAGATGATTCGAAAGACTAGAAATGACTTTGCTCACTCTTTTGATGGTATCTGTATCTCTGATGAAGTTCATCAAGGCAGGCTAGCAAGGGCATATAGCGAAGCGCGTAAAAATCCTCTTTGGGCCCCGCTAGAGAAAACACTGACGGAGGCAGGTATTGAAAAGCATCTCCGCGACTATATTCTCCTTGTCACCGTTTTGGTCACGTTTATGGAAGCGTGCTCTCATCGGCAAGAGAGGTTCTTGCCAGCCATTCCTGTTCGTTTCTCATGATCAGCGGCTGCGGTTTAACATGGTGGTCGACCTTGCTCCCCTTCGATTGCTGGACGTTGCGCGATAAAACCGCGCAGGCGCCTCAACTCCACGTTAACCCCGCAAATGTGTACGTAAGACTGGCGCTCGGTAAGGAATAGGTTCAAGCAAAGAAAAGAATTCACCAACCGTTGATTGCTCCGAGCGCTGGCGCGCTGCCGCGTGACCTCACCGGAAGAACGAGGCCCCGTTGAGAGTTCTGTCGAATCGAGACAGAAGTTGGAGGACTGTTTCAGCGTCCCGCTCGTACTGAGGCGGGATGGAGGGGAAATTAGCTGTTTTGCCACATCGTTCAACTGCGCCAGGTTAATGATATCTCGGCGTCCTTTGTTTTTCTGCATAATCGGGGCTATCATTTCGGTGTAGCTGTGGCATTGCCCTTGCGTTGTGATACGTCATGATGGGTGGTTCACCACCTTGCTATTAACCTAATCAGGAGGAATCTCATGATCAGAACAGTCGCTTCATTGACCGCCGCTGCCGTGTTGTGTGTCTTTACGAGCGTTATGGCTCAAGCGCCAGCTCCTGCTCCGGCTCCGGCTCCTCAGGTTACGACTCCTGCAGCCGCTCCTGCTCCTGCGGTGGAAGCGCCGAAGGGCGAAGAAGAGAAGGAAAAGCATGGCAAGAGCGAAAAGCACCGGAAAGATGGCGAGCATAAGAAGGGT
>SXPO01000121.1 GCA_005793285.1 Nitrospiraceae bacterium | reverse complement strand
GTCCGGAAGGCAACAGGATCCCACGATCCCGCGTAATATCGAGATCCGCAATCCGGACCAGCTCGACCGGCACACCGACCCGGCGCCGAATGAGCGCCGCATTGTCGAGAAGCACCTTCGCGACGCCGGTGCCCACCGTGCCGAATCCAATGATGCCGACCCCGATGCGAGACGTCATTCTTCCGCTCCGTCGAGTTTGAGCGCTTTGCGAATCCCCCTCACGGCCTGGCGTGTGCGATGCTCATTCTCCACTAGCCCAAACCGCACATACTCATCGCCGCCTTCACCGAAGCCGATCCCGGGAGAGACCGCAACTTTCGCTTCTTTGAGCAACAACTTTGAAAACTCAAGGGACCCCATGTGACGATAGGGAAGGGGAATGCGCGCCCACACGAACATCGTGGCCACCGGCTTCGCCACCTGCCATCCGATACGATTCAACCCCCCGACCAGGACATCGCGCCGTTTTTGATAGCGCAAGACCGTCTCCTTGACGCATTCCTGCGGCCCGTTCAGCGCGATCACGCTGGCGATTTGAATGGGCTGGAAAATACCGTAGTCCAAATAACTTTTGATCTTCGCCAGCGCGCCCACGACTTCGCGATTGCCCACACAGAACCCCACGCGCCAGCCGGGCATGTTGTACGCTTTGGAGAGCGTATAGAACTCCACTCCAATATCCTTTGCGCCGGGCACTTGCAGAAAACTCGGCGCTTTGTAGCCGTCGAACACCAGATCGGCATAGGCCAAATCGTGGATAACGATGACGTTGTGCTCTTTGGCAAAGGCCACGATCTTTTTGAAAAACTCGAGATCAACCACCGCGGTAGTCGGGTTGTGCGGGAAATTGATGACGAGAATTTTCGGGCGCGGAAACGTCTGGCGATAGACGCGCGTCAGATCTTCAAAAAAATCACTGTCCTGGCGCAGCTCGATTCCACGCACCTCGCCGCCTGCGATGATGAAGCTATACATGTGGATCGGATAGGTCGGCGTCGGAGTCAACACCACATCGCCGGGACCGATTGTCGCCAAGGCCAGATGGGCCAGTCCCTCCTTGGACCCGATGGTGACAATCGCTTCCGTCTCAGGGTCCAGATCGACATCGTAATTTCGCTTGTACCATCCGCAGATCGCGTGCCGAAGCTTCGTGATCCCGCGTGAAGCGGAATAGCGATGGTTCTTGCTCTTCCTGGTGGCCTCGATCATCTTCTCGATGATGTGCGGGGGTGTCGGCTGATCTGGATTCCCCATGCCAAAATCGATGATATCGTCGCCGCGCTGCCGCGCCTCAAGCTTGAGCGATTGCACTTGCGCGAAGACATACGGAGGAAGTCGCTTGATTCGATAAAACCCGTCACCCAACCCCATGACCCTCCTCTAACATTCTCGGTGATGCTCAACGTGTTCTCTTGGTCACTTCACCAAAGAGCCGCTGAGAGTGGCCTATTCTAATGGAGGGCTCCAGTCGAGTCAATTTACCCCGTGATTCTATGAGGTTCTGAATTCATCGCCCCCTCACCCTGGCTGATCAGTGGGGGTTCAATCTGAACGAGTCTGTTCTTGCTCCCTCTCGCTTCTTTCTGCTACTAATACCGAGTCGTACTACCTCATTGTATTCTTTTTTCCCCTGCACTTCACAGACAGGACGGAGGAGTCGTGGCCCGGCTGGGCGTCAATATCGATCATGTGGCAACCTTGCGGCAAGCGCGGGGAGGGAATGACCCTGATCCGTTGGCTGCAGCCATTCTCGCCGAACTTGCCGGCGCCGACGGACTCGTCGTCCATCTGCGCGAAGACCGCCGGCACATTCAAGACCGGGATCTTCAGCTCTTGCGTGACATCATCCGCACGAAGCTTGATCTGGAAATGGCGGCGGACGACGAGATGGCCAAGATCGCACTCACGGTCAAACCGGATCTGGTCACCCTTGTGCCGGAAAAACGGCAGGAACTCACGACCGAGGGTGGATTAGACGTGGCGGGACAGCGCGAGCAGATCCAGAAAATTATCACGCTCTTGCACGATGGCGGAATCCCGGTCAGCGTCTTTATCGAACCTGACTTCAATCAGATCAAGGCTGCGCATAAGGTGTCGGCGGATTTCGTGGAACTGCATACCGGCCGCTATGCGAATGCCACTCGTTCTAAGGAAGCCGACGCAGAATTCGAGGCCATCACCCAAGCGGCAAAGCTCGCGTATAAACTGGGCATCGGCGTCAACGCCGGTCACGGATTGAATTATCGCAACATCAAGCGCTTAACCCATATTCCTGAAATCGTCGAATACAATATCGGGCACAGCATTATTGCGCGGGCCGTTCTCGTCGGCCTTGAACAGGCCGTGAAAGAAATGAAGGCCTTGCTCGCTTGACCACACCGTGCCATCGACCTGCCTGCGCACCGCCAGAGGCACCACGCGCGTGAGGGCTTTGTCATGACTCCTTTCGACTTCTATCACGACGGCGGAGCGATGCGCACAGAGGTAAGCAGCCGCATCGCCCTTCTTCACCGTTCTACACTCGCCACAGGACCACGATGACAAAGATCGTCACCGGCGCGCAGATGCAGGAACTCGATCGCCTGACGATCGGCGAAGCCCGTATCCCTGGTACGGTATTGATGGAACGCGCCGGCACAGGCCTCGTGGCCTGCCTTGAACAAATCTATGGTTCGGCGCGTGGGAAGCGCGTCACGATCCTCTGTGGAAAAGGCAATAACGGCGGCGATGGATTTGTCGTGGCCCGGCTGCTTCGCCGTCGTCAGGCCCATGTTCGAATCCTTACCATGACGCCCGTTTCAGAATTGAGCCGCGACGCCGCGACGATGTATCGGCAATTCGTCCGCGCAGCCGGCAAGTCGGCCGTGCAGCCCTATCGCTCCACGAGCCAGGCGCTCCCCCTCCTCCGTGAGAGCGATCTGCTCATCGATGCGCTGCTCGGAACCGGCCTGTCCTCCGATGTCACAGGGCGCTATGGCGATGCGATCGACAACGTCAATGAAGCAGGACGGCCGGTCGTGGCCGTCGATCTTCCATCCGGTCTTCATGCCGACACCGGCGCCATACTTGGCCGCGCCGTCAGGGCCTCCCTCACCGTGACGTTCGGACTCCCCAAATTGGGGCTGTACCAGAACCATGGGATCGATCTGGCCGGGTCTGTCAGAATTGTCGATATCGGCATTCCTTCGGCCTACATCGATGCCGTCACAAGCCGGACAATGTTGATGACTCCCGCCTTTGTGCGAGCCTCGTTACCGGCGCGCAAGCCATCCAGCCACAAAGGCACGTTCGGCCATGCCGGAATCATTGCAGGC
>SXPO01000015.1 GCA_005793285.1 Nitrospiraceae bacterium | reverse complement strand
GCCGCACAGGCAGGCTGGCTCGATGAATCGCGCGCGATGATGGAGTCGCTCTTGGCGATCAAACGGGCGGGCGCCGATCTCATTCTCTCCTATTTTGCCAAAGACGCAGCCCGACTGTTGCATTGAATATGTCCATGAAGGTGACCCGAGGATATGTGGGCGAGGGCGTTCGTCCCTATCCTGTCGCGGCGATTGGAAATTTCGACGGACACCATATTGGACATCGCGCTCTGTTGCAGGCGGTGGCACAGACTGCTCGCAAGGCCGGAGGAACAGCTCTGGCGCTGACGTTTGATCCCCATCCAGTGAAAATCTTGGCGCCGCACGTCGATCTGCGATTTTTGACCGGCCCGGAAGAGAAACTTGCCCGTTTTCAAGAAGCAGGGATTGACGAGGTGGTATTCTTGGAGTTCAGCGGGACCTTTGCCATGCTCTCACCAGAAGCCTTTTCTGATCAGGTATTGTCGCGAGGGCTCGGTTTGAAAGAACTGTTTGTCGGGCAACATTTTGTATTCGGGCACAAACGCGCCGGAAAGATTGCCGATCTTGTCGCACTAGGTAGCCGGTATGGATTCGCCGTACATCCGATGGCTCCGGTGACGGCTTCCGGAGGTGTCGTGAGTTCAACGAGAATCCGGCAACTCATTCAAACGGGTGATGTTGCGCAAGCAGC
This sequence comes from Nitrospiraceae bacterium, assembly GCA_005793285.1. GTDB lineage: Bacteria > Nitrospirota > Nitrospiria > Nitrospirales > Nitrospiraceae > Nitrospira_D. The sequence continues at coordinate 2,634 of SXPO01000015.1, read as the reverse complement.
GGTTCTCCTTGGACGGCAGTATGCCATGACCGGGGTGGTCGCTCCCGGCGCGCAGAGGGGGCAGGAATTGGGATGGCGGACGGCGAATCTTCCTGTGCCGCCTGACCGTGTGGCCCCAGTGGACGGGGTGTATGCGACGGTGGCTGTTTGGAACCAACGGCGCTGCGATTCAGTGTCATACATCGGTACAAGGCCTACGTTTGGCGCGGGAGAACGGCTGCTTGAAGTGCATCTGTTGGATGACGACCCCGATCTCTATGGGCAACAGATGACCGTCGAGTTTATCGATCTGGTTCGACCGGATATGCAGTTTTCTGGAGCGGATTCTTTAAGCCGCCAGATCGCACGTGATGTGGAGTCGGCCAGAGCGATGTTGCACAAGCATCACGAGGGGGCGGGGAAGCGATGACCGCAGCAGCGATCGAATCAGCGAACAGGACCGGACGCCGGGCGTGGCCGCCTCTGCTTCATCACGTGGTGAAAACGATTCGAACGAGAACATTGTTCGAGCCGGGGCAGCATGTTCTTGTCGCAGTGTCCGGCGGCTCCGATTCCGTAGCGCTTGTCTCGCTTCTGCATCGGCTGCGGACACCATGGCGTCTGACACTGAGCGCCGTCCACGGTAATTACGGACTGCGTGGAAGTGAATCGGACGGCGATCAAGAGTTTGTGGAAGCGCTCTGTCAGAGGTTGGACATTCCGCTTCACACGATGCAACTCAATGTCCAGAATCGTGCGCGCGGAACGTCTCTCCAAGCGGCAGCCCGTGACGCGCGCTATAGTGGACTGGCAACCATTGCGCACCAATGCGGGGCAGATCGGATTGCCGTCGGACATACGGCCGACGATCAAGCTGAAACGGTGCTGCTCTGGATGCTGCGCGGGGCAGGACTATCCGGTCTTTCCGGCATGCCGGCATGCCGTGAGGGCATCATTGTTCGGCCCTTGTACGAGACGAGGCGCAGAGAGATTCTCGCCTATCTGCAAGGGGAGGCGTTGTCGTTTCGTCAGGATTCCAGCAATGACAAGCCGATCTATCTGCGGAACCGAATCAGGCACGAAATCATTCCGGCCTTGCAGCGGGTGTCGCCGACATCAGTAAAAGCTCTCTGCAGGCTCGCTGATGTCTGCCGTGAAGACGACCGGTACCTTGATGAGCAGGTTGCTGTGCTGTCTGCCAATCGGGTCGATCGGTTGCCTGATGGCGAACAGAGGATCGAGCGATCTTTTCTGCGAGAATTGCCGCTCGCAGTGCAGCGGCGTCTCATCCACTCATCACTGCGGAGATGCAGTTCAGTCGATCAACCGCCGAGTCTTCACATGGTTGAGCGTGTGCGTCAGGCTATGCGGAAGAAGAACAGAGTTTCGAACATTGTCATTCCATCAGGGTCTGTGATCGTTGAGAAGAATGCGGTACGCTTCTTCCCGCAGCCGCCACGGGACCAGCTATATGATCGGCCCTATCAGACAGTTCCGATGGTCTTGTCTGTACCGGGGACGATCGCCTGGGCTGCAACAGGGCAACGCATTCACGCGGAACAATTGCCGCGGAAGAATATCCAAGAGACGGCGCATAGAAAAGATCGTATTATAGTGGATGCCGAGCGAATCGACGGACCATTGGTGGTGCGAGCCTGGCAACCAGGGGATCGGTTTTGTCCCTTCGGCATGAAAGGGCGTTCAAAGAAGCTCCAGGACTTTTTCACCGACCTGAAGGTATTCGGCGGTGATCGGACGAGAATTCCTGTGGTGGCTACAGCAGAACGAATCGTATGGGTTGTAGGGTATCGGCAGGATGACCGATCGTCTATGATTGCGATGACCGAACGGTGTTTAGTTATCACGGTTGACGGACCGCCCGCAGTGAGGGAGAGTTAGCGGCATGGAACGTATGTTTGGGAAGCCGATCGTCACACAAGAGCAAATGCGCGCCCGCATTCGTGAAATGGGCCGGCAGATCAGCGCCGACTATGCGGGCAAGGACCTCGTGCTGGTCGGCGTACTGAAAGGGGCCTACGCTTTTTATGCTGATTTGGCGCGAGCCATCCGAATCCCGGTGCGAGTCGACTTTATCGTTGTGACGAGCTCTGGATCACGAAGCAAGAGGGCTGCGAAAGTAAAGCTGGCGACGGAGTTGACAGAGGAAATTGCCGGCAAGGATGTGTTGCTGGTCGAAGATATCGTAGATTCCGGTTTAACCGCACAGCATCTTGTGAAAGCCCTAACGAAGAAGAGGCCACGCAGTATCAACGTCTGTACGCTCCTGAGCAAACCAGATCAGCGCGTCGCCGATGTACAGGTTGCCTACGTCGGATTCACCGTGCCCAATCAGTATATCGTGGGATACGGACTCGATTATCGTCAGAAGTATCGCAACCTGCCGTACCTCGCCGTCCTAGATCAGAAGGAGCTTCTGGGCGAGTAGGGAATAGGGCTGATTGTTGTCAACCTGAATATGGCTGTGTTAACATCGCAGCGATTTTGTAGTATCTACAGTACTGTTTGAACGTCACGTTAGCACGAAGGAGATCCGGATGAATTCCAGGGTCAAGAACTTGCTTTTTTGGGTTGTGGTCGGCTTGTTCATGATTCTGCTCTTCAATTTGTTCAGTGTGCCGACTCATGCCCCTGAAG
>SXPO01000120.1 GCA_005793285.1 Nitrospiraceae bacterium | reverse complement strand
CTCGTGTTGACAGAGATGGGTCGCGTCGTATTCAGATACGCGGAAGACATCTTCTCGACCGGACAAGAGTTGATGAACGCGGTGAAGAGTCGCGGAACGAATGGGCACCCCTCCCAATTGGCCGTCGGCATTGTGGACGTCGTGGCGAAACCGCTTGCCACTCATTTCCTCAAATCGGCTCTGAAGCTGGATCAGCCGACACGCTTGAGTTGCCGGGAGGACAAACTGCCGTTCTTGCTGGCTGATCTGGCCATTCACGAGTTGGATCTGATCATCGCCGACACCCCGGCCTCGCCGAGCGGCAAATCTCAAATCTACAGTCACCTCTTGGGTGAGTCGGGGGTGACCATGTTCGCGACGGCGAAGCTGGCGGCGCAGTATCGTCGCGGTTTTCCGCAATCCTTACAGGGTGCGCCGGTACTTCTGCCGACATCCGACGCGATGCTCCGACAACTGCTGGACCGGTGGATGGCCTATCGCGAACTGTCTCTCAACATCGTCGGCGAGTTTGATGACGGCATGACGCTCAAGGCGTTCGGACAGGATGGATACGGGATTTTCCCGGGCGCCACTGTGATCGAAAAGGAAATCTGCCGCCAGTATCGGGTGCAGGTGATCGGACGACTGAGTTCCCTCAAACAGCACTTCTATGCCATCACCGTGCAACGACGGCTCACACACCCGGCAGTCCTCGCGATCGTGCAAGCAGCCAGACGAGACCTGCTCAACTAGCAGGCTGAGAGCTCTGTTGCGATTCCATTGATGCTACGAGTTCGCTACTCGCTGCTCGATCGACCCACCGCTTCAAGAAGTTCTTCTCGTTCCTGAACCGTCAGCTCTTTCCATGCCCCGACACTCAGTCCCTCCACGGTCACATGCATGATCCTGACTCGGTGGAGAGCCGTCACCCGATAACCCAGTGCCTGACACATACGCCTGATCTGCCGGTTACGCCCCTCGATAAGGACAATACGAAACCGATTGCGCCCGATAGGCATCACCCGACAGGGCTTGGTCTTGCTGCCGAGAATCACCACTCCATGAGACATCTGCCCCAGAAAGACTGGATCGAACGGCCGATCAACCTCAACGATATATTCCCGCTCGTGGCCGAATTCCGCGCGAAGGATTTCATTGACGATATTGCCGTCGTTCGTCAACAGAATCAGGCCGGAGGAATCTTTGTCCAACCGCCCGATCGGAAAGATTCGCTCAGGATGACCGATTTCCGCGATGATGTTCCGCTCGATATGCGGCTCGCTGGTCGTCGTGACTCCGACCGGCTTGTGATATTTGATGTAGAGGGGCGATGTGCCCCAGGAAATCACTTGTCCATCACGGGCAATGACGTCCGCAGGGCTTACCCGGTCACCCAGTTTGGCGACCTGACCATTGACTGTGATGACGCCCGATTCAACCAGCCGATCCGCCTCGCGCCGAGAACAGAGGCCCTGCTCTGTAAAAAATTTATTGATGCGGATTGCAGTGGTCACAGGAGATTGGTCTAATCGCCGGATACTCAAACAGGTCCTCAGCAAGGCCGCCCCCTTATACCTCGCTGTACGCATCTCGCAAGCGAACGACGCTTCACGAGATACGCTTCACACTCTTGTAAGCAAAGCGAGAATGAGGCGGACAGCCTGTTTCAGTATCCAGCTCAGTGGACGCGGCGGCCGGCCTTGATGCGGCCGAGCATGCGATAGATCAATCGGGCGATGGAAAATTGCGGCGCAGCGAACCCTTCAATGGGAGCGATTTCGCTCACATCCATCCCTACGATGCCGGGCCCATTGGCCAGGGCCGTGATCAAGTTCAATGTATCATACCAACCCAGCCCGCCCGGCTCTGGAGTCCCTAGCGCAGGAATAATGGAGGCGTCCAATCCATCGCAGTCGAAGGTCAGATAGACCGGGCCTCCACAGGCGGCGACAACATCCGGAATCCATTTCGACGCTTTCCCTTCGTAGGGGCCGGAGGGATCCAAGATGTTCGCGGCAAAGAAAGTCGTGATCCGATCCGTTTTCTCGATCCGCGCGATTTCCTCCTCACTGATCGATCGAATACCCACCTGCACCAATGAATGTCCGTCCTCCACCACCCGCGCCATCACGCTAGCATGGCTGAACGGATTCCCTTGGTACGCGTCGCGCAAATCGCCATGCGCATCGATCTGCACCACACACATCTGCGGATAGCGCTTGGCATGCGCGCGAATCGCTCCCAACGCCCCGGTATGTTCCCCTGTCAAGGTCACCAGAAACCGTCCGGTCCCGACATGCGGCGAGACGAATCGTTCGATCGCGTCAACCGCAGCACGATCAACTTGTCCTCGAAGATCCAAGGATGACGCCGTGGCAATCCCTCCCCATTCGCGAAAGGGTTCGCATCTGAGCTGCTCATCATAAAACTCCACCTGGCCCGAGGCCTCAAGAATAGCGGAGGGGCCGAGATCCGACCCGAGAATGTAGCTGGAGGTGTGTTCGTAGGGCGCCGGCAACACATAGACGCCGGCCTGGTCCGGATGGCACCAGGGCTCGTCGATTCCGAGGAAGTTATGCTCCGGTCCTTCCCAGCCGGTTGGAAGCGTCATAGTCTGCGGTATCCGTTCATCACGAGCCCCGTTTCCTCACACTCGTGGAAGCGGAACAGACGCCCACTAGCGGCGGGAGCGTTTCGGAACATTCTCCCCGGGAATGAAAACCGCGAACGCAACCACGGTGGTCCACTTGCCAGGCTTGCCGATGGCCGACTGGGTGATATTCTGGGTCTTGACGATCTTCCCACCCATCTTGAACACTTGTTCACGCTCTTTCCATGCCACATTCGGGTCGAAATCGACGCCTAAAGTCGTTGCCAGCATCTGTGCCGCCAGGTCTTCCGTGTATTCTCCCGTTTCTTCGTCCGTCTCACCATGCGCATGGTGCTCTGAGAGATAGCCGTACGTACCGAGATCCGTGGGCTTCGCAAGGCCGACCGACGCTGAAATCAGCTGATTTCGTTCGTTGGTTTCGGAACGGGCCATGACACAAAACGTAATTTCCCCTGGTTTCAACAGTTTCTCCCCATGCTTTCTGGAAATG
>SXPO01000119.1 GCA_005793285.1 Nitrospiraceae bacterium | reverse complement strand
CACAAGAAAGAGAATGGCCAGACTGACCGGAATCGACCAGGCCACGGCTGCCGTGCCGGCGAGGACGAGCACCAGCAGGATTTCTTCAGTTCCGTATGCGACCGAGGAGATCGCGTTCGATGAAAAAATTGGAAGCGCGATGGTTTTCGAGAGCCGTTCGTGTCGTGCTTGTGCCGTCTTCAGGGGATCGCCAACGAGCCAACGTTTCAGAATCATAAAATGATTATGGCATAAACCGGCGGTGAGGGCGAACGGGAAGAGGACATCGTGACACCGGGCGAAAGACTCAGGCTGGTGTGGCGCGAGTGTATAAAGCCGGTGCGATGCGGTTTGTGTCTTGCGGGGGCAGCGGTCTCTACGAAATCGGGTAAGGCCGTAGGTCGTTCTTGTCGGCTCTGTAAAAATGGGCCTTGCAATAATTTTTTGGAATGGATATATAAACGGATCTTAGTATACGGTGCGGGTAGGGCTTATTTTGTTTGAGCGGCGAACAAATAAATTGTCTGGCAGTACGAACCTCCTGACAATCCGCCCGATAAGTAGAATCGAGAATATTAGATTTTGTCAAAGCTCTCCAGCTTGTAATAAGAAGACAATAGGAAGATGACCGTCTCACATCACATCGTGCAATGATTTGTCGTTGATTGGATTGTTATGGAGGAGGCTGAACGTATGGGTGCTTCAACAAAACAGATATGTTCGGGGCTGCTAGGATTTGCGGCGGGCCTGGCCTTGATCGGGGCAACGCCCGCTCTCGCGGCGATGTCGCATGATGCGCATGCGGCGAAGGACTCGACTGCCGATGTCGCCCAACCGGTTCATGCGCAAGCTGGTCCAGTGTTGATGGACAAGATGTCCAAGGCGATCGAGCAAGTCGAACGTCAGGTTCAATCAACAGGGCCGTTCCAGGGGGCCAGTGCGCATTCCATGCAGCAGGGGATCCTGCTCGTAGCCGAGGACCAGGATAAAGTGAAAGTGACGCAGGGCGCTCGTTGTCCCGCGCATGCGCCGGTTCGGGCCTACGATATTACGACGATCAACATCGAAATCACCGTGAATCGGTTCGGCGATTTCTATCCGGGCTACATGTATGCGTTGACCGAACAGCTGAAGGGGGTTCGTGAGGAAGAAGAGAAGAATAAGGCAGCGCGGGAGAGCGAGGATGTAACCTTCGCTGGCGGCGCCGTGTCGAACGGTTTGCAGGGCGACCTGATTCAGCCATTGGTCATTCGTGCGAATCAGGGAGATTGCTTGCGGATCACGCTCCGCAATCAGATCGACGGTGAACCCACGAATATGATCATCAATGGGTCGCAGCTGTTGGTCGCCAGCACCGGCAAGCCGGCGACGGCCAATAACCCGGATGCGTTGGTGGCGGCTGGGAAAACCGCTGAATTCGAATGGTATATCCAGCCTGATAAGCAGGTCGGCGGTCTCGCGTTTCACAGTCATGCCACGCGCGAACAGTACTCGTTGGGCCTGTTGGGATCGCTCGTCGTCGAACCGCGCGGCTCGCGCTTCCTTAGCCCCTTTACCGGCGAAGAGATGAAGAGCGGCTGGGAAGCCATGATCGACGTGGCGAAGGGATCGGATTTCAGAGAATTCGTCATTTTCTATCACGAGGCAGGTGATGAGACCTTCCGCTTGCTGAACCGCAAGGGAGACATGCTGCCGCAGCGCGACGCACATACGGATACCTATCGTCCGGCGGCCCGGTTGCTCAACTATCGCAGTGAGCCGCACGGAACGAGACTTGAGATGCAGGAACATCTTGTCGGATTTGCCGATGAATCGCAGGGCTATGGGTCCTATACCTTCGGCGATCCTGCCACCACGATTCCCCGCTCCTATTTGGGTGATCCGGCGACGTTCCGGATGGTCGGCGGATCCGAGATCGTCCATTCGCACCATTTACATGGAGGATCGATCCGCTGGGCCAGACAGCCTGGCACCAGCAAGCTGGACACGACGCTCTCCAAGAACGGTCCGGTGAAGTTCCCTAATATCAGCGATACGTCGGATCGGCTGGACGTTCAGACGATTGGTCCGTCGGAGATTTACGATGAGGTGACCGAGGGTGGGTCAGGCGGGTTACAGGCGTTGGCTGGAGAATTCGTATTCCACTGCCATATTCCGCAGCACTATGTCACGGGCATGTGGGGATTCTGGCGTGTGTATAACACGCTGCAAGCGCCTGGTTTCCAAACCGACGTGATGAAGGCGCTCGTGGAGTTGCCGGATCGCAAAGGGAAGATCAAGCCGGCAGTGAGCTCCGACAAGCTGGTCGGGACTACGGTGGATTGGTATGGCGGGAAGAAGTGGGAAATTACGAAGGACAAGACCGATTGGAAAGCCAATCCGGCGAAAGTGTCGATCAAGGATTGGGTCGAGTACATGCTGCCACCGCAAGGCCTGCCTGGCAAGACAGAGGATCAAGTCCAGCAAGCCAAGGCGCATGATGCCACGGTGGTGAATTGGAAGTGGGAAGGTTCCTTAGCGTTGAATGAACCGGAGACGCCGCACCAGTGGGCGGATTATGTCTCGCCCGCTCCGTTAAAGCGTCCGCCGGTCACGTTCGATCCGCAAACCGGGAAGCTGGCGTTCCCCTGGCTCCGTCCACATCTGGGCAAGCGCCCTCCGTTTGCGCCGAACCATGGTGGTGCGCCATGGCTGGAGCCATTCCGTGTCCGTGAAGACGGAACGAGAAGCACGGAACAGGCCAAGCCAGGTGAACAGGGACCGTGGAGTTTGTGCCCGGAGAACTCTCCGCGGAAGTTCTTCACGATCCATTCCATCACCTTGCCGATCACGCTAAAGCCGGCGACGGCGAATTCTGCCGCGCTGGTCGATCCGATCGGTATGATCTATGTGTTACATGAAGAAGAAGCTGAAGTTCGCAAGGATCCGAAGAAGCAGCTGCCGTTGGTGATTCGCGGCAATGTCTACGATTGTGTGGACGTGATCTTCAAAAACGAGATTCCTGACGATGCCAGAACCGGGTGGTCGAACAAGATCAATCTCCATCCGCATTTCTTCCAGTTCGACACCAGTGCATCCGATGGACCAACAATCGGATTCTCGTACGACATGTCGTTGCGGGCCTTCACCATGTTGAAAGATCCACAGCCGGAGAAGGGCATGCCCTTGCCGGGGAATACGGTGTTGACGGCCGATACAAAGGCCGGTGCGCGCAGTATCACTGTCGCGGATCCGTCCAAATTTCATGTCAATATCGAATTGGGCGTGGGCATGGACGATCCGAAGTTCTTTGAAATCGCCCGAATCAAGACCATCAATGGGAAGACGATCACCTTCGATGCGCCGCTGAAGTATGGGCATAAGAAGGACGATATCGCCAGCGTCGAGTTCATCCGTGAGCGCTGGTATGTGGACGCCGATTTTGGGACAGTCTACTGGCATGACCATGTGTTCGGCACGGATACATGGGGCCATGGGCTGTTCTCTGCATTCATCACCGAGCCGCCGCGCTCGACCTATCATGACCCGGTTACCGGCAAAGAAATCCGCAGCGGTCCCATCGCGGATATCCATACGCTGGAGCCGGTGTCGGCCCACATTCGCGGGAGCTTCCGCGAGGTGATGATGCACATTCAGGACAGCAATGCCCGGGTAGCGGAATTGATCACCACGGACAATCCGCAAGCAAGGATCGGGGCGACCACTGTAGACGGGCCGCCGTCGCATCAGTTCCCTGAGAAGATCAACAAGTCGCCGATGTGGTTCCTCAACGGAGGAGAAGCCACCACCGGCAGCAGCTATAGCATGCGGGTCGAACCGCTGAGTGTGCGGCTCATGAACAATCCGGATCCGTCGAAGTTGTTCGTGTCCGGCATTCATGGTGATCCTGGTACGCCGTTGCTGAGGGCCTACCTGGGCGATCCTATCGTCGTGCGCGCCTTGGTTGGTTCAGCCAACGAAGTTCATACCTGGCATGTGACCGGCCACTGGTTCCCAATGGAACGGTACGGGACGACAGCCATGCCGAGGAGCACGATCCACCTGGCGATCGGAGAGCGTTATGATCCAGCGATTCCGGCGGCTGGTGGTCCGCAAAAACAGTCAGGTGATTACCTCTACTATAGCGGCCGTGCATCGCACTTCGCCGAAGGTAGTTGGGGAATTTTCAGAGTGCTTGACGAATTGCAGGGCGATCTGAAGCCCTTGCCGAGCCGCGAGCAGATTCAGAAGTCTGCTCCTTCTGTGTGCCCGGCTGATGCGCCGGTGAAGTCCTTCAATGTGTCGGCGGTTGACCAGCAGATCCGGTACCATGACGGAGCGCCTGGTGTGATGGAAGTGGATCTTGAACGGAAGATGGTTTTCGGAAACGAGCAGGGCAAGATGTATGTGCTGGAAGGGGATCGTGGGCGTGTCAAGGCTGGCGAACTCAAGCCAAGCCCACTGACCTTGCACGTGAACGTCGGTGATTGCCTCAAGATCAATTTGAAGAACGAGATGGCAAAAGAGCGCGCCGGTTTCCATGTCGACATGATGGCGTTCGATCCAAAAGATTCGTTCGGCGCCAATGTCGGTAATAATTCAGGCGATCAAACAATCGGCCCAGGGCAGAGCAAGACCTACACCTACTATGCCCACCCGGAATACGGAGAACTGGCCGCCCTCATTCAAGATTGGGGGAACGTGGTCGAGAATCCACGGAATGGGTTGTTTGGATCGGTTATTGTCGGCCCCCAGGGTTCGCGGTACCGCGATCCTGTGTCGGGTGATGATATTACGATGAAGAGCAGCTGGCGAGCCGATGTGGTCGTTGATCGGACGGTTCCCGGCAATGAGAACAGGAAGAACTATAGAGATTTCTCCCTGATGTTCCAGGACGAGGATAATATCGTAGGCGTGAGCTTCATGCCGTACATCCAACAGGTTGCCGGCATTACGGCGGTGAACTACCGCTCAGAGCCGACTGCATGGCGACTGGAAAAAGGCTGTGAAATGCCTGAAATCTTCAGCTGCGTGAAAGCCGGGGAAACACCCTCGACTCCGCTGTTGCAGGCTCACGTGGGAGATCCGGTGGCGATTCACGTACTCGGTGCGTTTAGTGAGCAGGTCCAACTGTTCACGGTCGATGGTCACGAATGGCCGCACGAACCCTATATGCAGGGTGCCGATCAAGTCAGCACCATGGAGTTCGGAGGGTCAGAGGTGATCAACGCCTATTTGACCGGCGGGGCAGGAGGGCCGAACCGGATTGTCGGCGATTACTTGTGGAAGAACCAACGTCCGGCCTATGTCAATGCGGGACAGTGGGGACTCTTCAAGGTGCTTCCGGTCGAGGACCGGCGTATTTTGCACCTGACGCCACAGGTTCCTGCCACTAAAACGGCGGAGAACCAAATCGGCGAAGCAGTCGCTATCCCAACCTCGATGATCGGACAGTAGTTATTCAGGCGGCGGTGTCCCGGAATACGGGACACCGCCGCTCCTCTGCACACCTCTCGTAGTTGTCTTTGAGGCAAAATAGTTGATGAGCCTGTGGCGGTCACTGATCAGCGGCGCGCTTCTCCTTATGCTCATGGATACCGGAGTAACTGCGGTATGTGCCGCCGGTGAGTCCGTTCAAGCCGTGAGCCGTGTCGAGGTTGTACTGGCTAATCAATATCGGAATCAGGTTGCTGCCTTGAAGGAAGAGTTTGCTCAAGCGGGTATGACCAATGTCCACTTCCAATTCGCCAAACGAGGGCAACCGCCACAGAATATCGGACTAGGCCGGGATGTCCCAGCCGACAAGGCGCGAGAGGTGATCCGTCTGGCGCTCAAGTACAATCTAGGCATCGGTATTCTCCTGCCAGAGCGGTTGTTTCCTCCACGATTCGTAACAATTGCCTCATCGAATTATGACGATACGGTCGAATACACCATCAATCATGAGGCTCTGTCCAAACTACAGGCCCCGGACCTGACGACGGAAGAGTTTCACCGAGTCTACCGTGAATTGACGTCTGTCCCGCTCGAACCGAAAGGCCGCTATTAGGCAGGAAGTGCTCCCTGTCTTACTGGCACGAGGCCCACAGCAGAGGCAGTCCGTTCAAATGATTGAAGACAAGTTGACGTGAGGAGCGGCATCCTGTATGGTATGCCTACGTTTTCTTCGCAGTAGTCCGGTGAAGGAGATGTGCTAGCTATAACGGACTTCGCGATCGCATCGCGACCAGGTCCAGTTCGGAGTTGCACCACTTCCCGGTTGTGTCTCCCCTCGGTTCTCTGATCCCGTCATAATGCGATCAAACTGAAAGGATAGTGTAGTGGATACGTCTGTTCATT
>SXPO01000118.1 GCA_005793285.1 Nitrospiraceae bacterium | reverse complement strand
GGTGCGTAGTACAATCGCAACGCGAAGTGGCTGAGTTAAAAGAGGATAGACATGATCGACATCTACACCGATGGTGCTTGCAGCGGAAATCCCGGGCCTGGTGGCTGGGGTGTTCTGGTCCGTGCGGACGGTATCGAGAAAGAACTGTGTGGTGGAGAACCAGCGACGACGAACAACCGGATGGAGTTGCTCGCGGTCATCGAGGCGTTGCAGTCGTTTACGGAACCGGTGACGGCACGGGTCTATACCGATTCGCAGTATGTCCAAAAGGGTATCAGTGAATGGATCTATAGCTGGAAGCAACGAGGCTGGAAAACTGCCGGGAAAGAACCGGTGAAAAACGAGGACCTGTGGCGTCGTCTCGATGCGCTGGCTTCGGGGCACAAGCTTGAATGGCATTGGGTCAGGGGCCATAGCGGTCATCCTGAGAACGAGCGGGTGGATGCATTGGCTCGTGTCGGTCTCGAACAATCGCGCGGCGCTGGCAGGAAAGTCGGCGGTCCAGTTGCCGCTCCTGCGCCGGTTACCAATCCTGTCAGAGAGAGGAGCGCTATAGCCCGCTCTCGTTCCATCCTTGATATCCGACATGCGACGGTCTATCGGGGCGATACCTGCGTCTTCTCAGATTTCTCTTTTGCGCTGCAAGAGGGGGAGCATGCGGCGATTGTTGGTCCAAACGGAGCCGGTAAATCGACGCTGCTCAAGCTCTTAGCCGGCGGTGTCCATCCACTACCGCTGGATAAGACCAGGATCAGCCTCTTCGGCGAGGAAGGCGGGAATGTCTGGGATGTACGCAAGCGGATCGGCATTGTGTCGCACGATCTCCAGCGGGACTATCTGATCTGTGCCGAGGGATTGAACGTCATTCTGTCCGGGTACTACGCGAGCAACGACACCTATGGCTATCAGGAGTTCACTGAGGCGCAGGTTGCACGGGCACATGAGGTGATGCAAGAGTTGGGAGTGGAGTCTTTAGCCGGCCGCCGTTTCGGTCATCTCTCGACCGGCGAGCAGCGGCGGTTTCTGCTGGGGCGGGCGCTCGTTCATGACCCGCTGATGCTGGTGTTGGATGAACCGACGAGTGGACTCGACGTGAAAGCCTGTTTCCAGTACCTCGATCTGCTGCGTGCTCAGATCAGAAAAGGGAAAACCGTTCTACTGGTCACGCATCATCTGCATGAAATTCCGCCGGAGATTGAGCGAGTGGTGTTGCTCAAGGAAGGGAACATCGTCGCCGACGGACGTAAGCCTGATCTGCTGACCGATCAACGAATCAGCAGCCTTTTCGACTGCTCTGTTTCATTGACTCAAGCCAACGGCTGGTATCAAGCCTTGCCTGGGTGACGGCTGACTGCGTGAAAGTTTTTAACCCCTTACTTCTTCCGAAATCCGAACAGCATCCCCCCAGCTCCGGCGCCGGCTGAGGGCAGATAGCCGGTCAGCACTGCTGTGAAGCCTTCGGCATTGCCTCGAACCCAATCGAACGTGCGAGACAGATCCGCTTCGATCAAGGTCCAATCCAGATGAATCCAGCCGGTGGTGTTGAGAATCGCGATAAGCGCGGCCAATGATGCGGCAATGACCAGTGCGATCATCAGAGCTTTTCTGAGGGCCCAGCCGAGCAAGAATCCTCCGATGAAACTGGCTCCGCCTCTGGCCATGGCCGGAGACAGCATATCGTTGAGCCAGGCGCCAAGCCCGGCAACGGTCGTCGCGCCGGCTGCAAGGAAGGATTTGGCGACCCAGGGAGGATCGGCTAGGATCGCTGCAAGCACCCTGGTGAAGAGGCCACCCTGAGGTTCACTCGCGACGTCACTCATATGTTTTCCATGGCGGCCATGTAGGCGGTATCGCACTGAATGCGCGAAGGCATGCTGTATCATACAGAACCTATTGACGCGGGGGAAGATGCTGGAAGCCGAATGGGGTCGGTGCATGGCCGATGCGCTGCCAAAACAGGGTGGACATCTCGCGGTGCCGTCGGTTGGCCGACTGCCCCTCGCGAAACAGCGGCGCTTGTGTGTGCCGATCATAGGAGGCGTCATGCAGCGATGCTATAGTAGCCGTGCTCTCTCTTGATCCGCTGGCTGTTTCCATGTCGGATGGCCAACAAGAATGGCTGTCTCAACATTGCATGTGGGATGATCGCGCATGAATCGAGGAAGCCGAATCAAAAGGCCAGTTGTAAAGGCGATGTCGGTGTGTCGCACGATCGCGTTCAACAAGCCCTACGGCCTGTTGCCTTGTTTTACCGATTCAGGCGGACGGCCGACCTTGGCGGACTATATCGATGTGCCGGGAGTCTATGCCGCGGGGCGGCTTGATCAGGACAGCGAAGGGCTGATGATTCTGACGTCTGATGGCGCGCTTGCGCATCGGATCACTGATCCCCGGCACAAGCTTGGGAAGATCTATCTGGCACAAGTTGAGCGTGAACCGAACAACGACGCCTTGAATCTGTTGCGGAGCGGTGTGCTGTTGAGCGGGCAGCGCACAAGGCCGGCTGAGGTCCGAGTGCTCACCGATGCGCCGTCGATGCCGGATCGTCCTGTGCCGATCAGGTTCCGGAAGAACGTACCGACCGCGTGGATTGCAATCACGCTGTACGAAGGCATGAATCGGCAGGTCCGGCGCATGACGGCTGCGGTGGGGCATCCCACGCTGCGTTTGATTCGAATCGCTATCGGACCGATTCTGTTGGGCGATCTTCCTCCTGGCAAATGGCGAGATTTAGCGCCGGAGGAGATTGCGCAGATTGCTCGCAGGATGGAATGAGGGAGGAGAAGGAGTGCTCTTCGGGGGCTGGCTCAGATCTCTGCTACTTCCGAAATGATTGTGTGATAGCCGCTTGCGCCAGCCGGTTGCGGCCTCACGATCTCGGCAATCTGCAGTTGGCCCTTGGTATCCGTGGCCCGGACGACGGTTTGGTACTTGCCGGGTTTCGGTGGCCTCCAGGCGTAGGTCCAGATGACCCAGGAGTAGGGCGACATCGGTGTTTCGATGCCACATTCGTTCCAAGTGCGGCCGGCATCGAAACTGATCTCTACTTTGCTGATGGAGTTAGGCCCGCCGAAGGCGATGCCGCGGAACTTTTGTTCCGGTCCGCGCAGTGTTTGGTAGTGCCCGGGTGAATCGATGCGCGAGAAAATTTTGATAGTCCCGTCGTCGGTCCAACCTTTGCGCTGCCAGTAGCCTTTGTAGTCGCCGGGGTAGACTTCGATTTCTGCGATCCACTTCACATTTTTGATCCCGTAGAGTCCTGGTACGATGAGGCGTACCGGAAAGCCGTGTTCTCTCGTCAGCTTTTCGCCGTTCATTAAGAAGGCGAGCATCACATCGTTTTGCATCGCGCGCGTGAAGGGGATACTGTCGTCGTAGCCGTCGATGCCGCGAAAAACGACCTCACGCGCGTTGTCTTCATCTGCGCCGCATTCCAGCAACAGCTTTTTGAGTGAGATGCCGCGCCACGTCGCGGTTCCCATACTGTCGCCACCGGGCAACGTGTCGATGCACATGAGCGTCGATACCTGATCGTATGAATCGCGGTTGAGCAGATCGCGCCAGCCTAGCGCTATCGGAGTTTTGACGGCGCCTTTGATATGCAGCTTCCATTGTTCGATGTTCACGTCTCGTGATGCGGAGACGGCGCCGTCTGCGTAGTTGACGACATAGAATTTTGATGTGGGTGTGAAATACGTTGTCTCGCGTGGAGGGACGGCGAACATCCGTCCGAAAATTCCACCGACGGCATCGCATCCTCCGCTCAGGCCAGCAAGCGTGCCGAGGCCCAGGCTCTTGAGAATCGTCCGCCGCTGCAGGGCAAGGAATGTAGTGCGAATTGACATGGCTATAATATACACGGAAATGGTGCTTGACTCTCATGATTTAGATTTGGTATCTTCCCGCCTGTTCGATGGTTGTGCCGTTCCTGCCTGATGACCGCGCCTGACGGCGAGTCACGGTGCGGTGCTAGAGGGAAACTACCCGAATTTATTTCGAGCGGGTCCCTTGACATGTGATGCCGGGTTCTGTATAGTACGCGG
>SXPO01000117.1 GCA_005793285.1 Nitrospiraceae bacterium | reverse complement strand
GACATGGCGCGCATGGAACAGGCGGAACGCCAGCGGGCGGAGGCGCGGGCCGGGATGATCGCGTTTAAGGACGGCATTGAGAAGAAGCTTACGGATATTCGGGTGATTCAACGGGAGAAGAAATCCTACCTCACCAAGATCACCCTGGAAAAGGACGCCTATAATCGGACGCTCGAGGAACTTGAGCGGTCCGCTTCACGGGTGGACAGTTTGTTGCACGAGTTGGAAACCAGACGGCGGGCTCTCGCGATGCGTCCGGCGACGATTCCCTCCCACTCACGCGGGGTGAAAGGCGCGTTGCCCTGGCCGGCTGATGGGCAAGTGACCTCATTTTTTGGGCGCCAAAAACACCCGACGTTCAATACCTATGTCCAGCGCAAGGGGATTGAAATCAAGACAAAAGAGGGAAGCTTCATCCATGCCGTCATGCCCGGCACAGTTGTGTATGCGGACTGGTTGAAAGGCTATGGACTCGTTATAATCCTGGACCATGCCAATGGGTTCTTCTCACTCTATGCCCATGCTTCGAAGATTCTAGCCAAAGTGGGTGAACAGGTTGCCGAGGGCCGTCCGATCGGCGAGACAGGAGATACGGGCGTAATTGGAGAAAATACTTTATACTTCGAGTTGCGAGAAGGAGCTGAGCCGGTGAACCCTCTTCAGTGGCTGGCGAGACGATAACGCACATACGTTCGGCGCGGTCTGATTTTTCACGGAAGGGATATGATGATGGAACAGCAGCCTCGGCGAAAGTCTTGGGTGGTCGGGCCGATGATTGCGCTCGCGCTACTCTGTGGAGTGGTCCTCGGCAAAGGATGGGAGCGGACCGGTCATGCCGGAGAAACGTACGAAGAGCTCAAGACCTTTTCCGAAGTGCTGAACCAAGTCCAGAAGCATTACGTAGACGAGACGAAGCCGAAGGACCTTATTCAAGGGGCCATCCGCGGCATGCTGGCGACGCTCGACCCGCACTCCGCCTATATGACTCCCGAAATGTATAAAGAGATGCAGGTTGAGACCAGGGGAGAATTCGGCGGCGTTGGCATCCAGATCGGCGTGAAAGAGAACCGGCTGGCCGTCATTGCCCCCATCGAAGGCACGCCGGCGCATCGGGCCGGAATCAAGGCAGGAGATTTTATCATCAAGGTGAATGATGGGACGACCAAGGATCTCACGTTGATGGATGCCGTCCAAAAAATGCGGGGGCCGAAAGGCAGCAAGGTCAATTTGACGATTCAGCGAGAGGGCACGCCGGATCCGTTGTTGTTCACGTTGGTCCGGGATACGATCAAGATCGAGAGCGTGAAATCAAAGGTTATCGACAATCTTGGCTATGTGCGGCTGACTCAGTTTCAGGAGGCGACCGGGCGTGATTTAGCCAAAGCGATCAAACAGTTCAAGGAGCAAAAAGTACAGGGCGCCATTCTCGACTTGCGGAATAATCCTGGTGGGTTACTGACTGCCGCCGTCGATGTCTCCGAACAGTTTCTTCCGAACGGCAAATTAGTCGTCTATACCAAGAGCCGGGAAGGGAAGAAGGACGAATGGATTTCAAAATCCAAGGATCAGTTGGAAGACCTTCCGGTGATCATTCTGGTCAACGAGGGATCAGCCAGCGCGTCGGAAATCGTGGCGGGCGCCCTTCAAGATTGGGGGCGGGCGGTGATCGTCGGGACGACCTCGTTCGGCAAGGGATCGGTGCAGACGATTCTTTCGCTCGGAGACGGCTCGGGGCTTCGGCTGACCACGGCGAAGTACTACACGCCGAAGGGGCGGTCGATTCAGTCAACGGGGATTACCCCCGATATCGTCGTCAAGCTGCCGACGTCGGTGGCTGCGAAGTCGGCAGAAGGCAAGAGCGGCGAGAAGGACGCGGATTCGAAAGGCGGAAAGCCGTCGTCAGAAAAAGAGGCGACTCCGCCTGCAGGAAAGCCTGCGGATGAGGCAAGCCCGAAGAACGGAACGACTCCGCCGGCATCCTCTCCGGAAGCAGGAGGCGATGCCTCGTTAGAGCAGGATGCCCAGTTGCAAAAAGCGGTGGAGTTGCTCAAGAGCTGGAAAATTTTCAAGGAGCTGAAGCCGGTCTAACCGCATGACGCATGGCCTGCCTGCCATAATCGGAAATCCTCGGTTGCGATAAGCCTGGGCGCGGCGTCAACCGCGTCCAGGCGCTCGGTCCCATCTCCATACAGCAAGTTTTTGGCCCACGCTGCATCGGTCATCCATTGTGCCGACGGTTTTTTCCTGGGGCTGTGTCCTTGATGGAGACCTGTACGATATCTCCGGGTTCCTCCGCCTAATGATTGTCTTGGACTTGTTCATGGATCATGCGGGTTAGGAGTCTAATCGTTCTCTCACAGCGTCGAGGAGCCGCTCCTCGGATCCTGAAAATCCTGGCATGGTGCGAAGCAGATGCGAGCGAATAAGTTGCTCCAAGTCCGGAAGTGTGCGGATGCCGAGCCGGAAGTAGAGGTAGGTCACCAGCGAATCGGAGAGCCCCGGAAGCTTCGACCAGTTCTGGACTTCCGGCGGCAGCGGGGTTTTCAGTTCCTCGTAGGCGCGGATCGTTCCAGTTTCAAGAAACTCTCGAATTTTTCCAGCCAGATCCTTTCCCACGCCGTCAATGTCTTCCAGGCCATGATGTTGAGCCACGGCGGCAACATCTTCTTCAATCGCCAGGAGCGCATCTGCAGCGCGCCGATAGGCCCGCACCCGGTAGGGGTTTGCCCGTTGGGCTGCGAGGAGATCGGCCATTGACCGGAAAAGAGTCGCCAGTTGTCGGTTGTTCTCAGGCATGGGTACCGTTCACGTAGGCCTATTGTGCGATGTCTCGGGTCCATTGAGCAAGGGGCCTTTATTGACAAGGTGAATTCGCGTCTCATAGGATGACAGACTATGCAGGAGATAATCAGAATCCATGTGAACGGCGAGGCCAGAGATTGGCGCAGCGGCGCAACGGTGGCTGATTTGTTGCGCGAGCTGGAGGTTAAGACCGAACGTGTGGCGGTGGAGCTGAATCTTGAAATTCTCGATCGCGCGGCATTCGGGCAACGTCCGCTCCACGACGGAGACCGGGTCGAGATCCTGGGTTTTATCGGCGGCGGATCATTTTAAGAGGACACTATGGCAGACGATCGGCTGATTATCGCGGGACGTGAGTTCAAGTCTCGGTTGTGGGTAGGCACGGGCAAGTATAAAGACTTTGTCGAAACACAAAAAGCCATTGAGGCATCGGGCGCCGATGTCGTGACTGTGGCGGTGCGCCGCGTGAACATCACCGATTGTTCGAAGGATAACCTGCTTGATTACCTCGATCCCAAGAAGTACACGATTTTGCCCAACACGGCCGGCTGCTATACGGTGGAAGATGCCGTGCGGTATTCCCGCTTGGCCCGTGCGGCTGGTGTCTCTGATTTGGTCAAGCTCGAAGTGCTTGGCGACGAGAAAACCTTGTTTCCTGACACGGCGGGGTTGATCGAAGCGGCCAAGATTCTCATCAAAGAAGGGTTCATCGTGCTGCCCTATACGAACGATGATCCGATTGTCGCCAAGAAGCTGGAGGATATTGGTTGTCCCGCCGTCATGCCGCTCGCCGCGCCGATCGGATCGGGGCTGGGCATCCGCAATCCCTACAATCTGAAAATCCTCATGGAGTCCGTCAAGGTGCCGGTGATCGTCGACGCCGGAGTGGGGACCGCATCCGATGCGGCGCTCGCGATGGAATATGGCGCCGATGCGGTGCTTATGAATACGGCCATCGCCGGCGCGCAGAACCCTCTTTCCATGGCGGAAGCGATGAAGTACGCGGTCTGGGCTGGTCGGTTGGCCTATAAGGCCGGCCGGATTCCCAGGAAG
>SXPO01000116.1 GCA_005793285.1 Nitrospiraceae bacterium | reverse complement strand
CGCATGGGTTTGAAGGTCATGGACCATCTGGAGCTTGTGCTCCACATCGCGTAGAAAGAGATAGGCCGCCGTCAGCTCGTCCCGCTCCCGGCCCGAGATCAGCTTGCCGGTCACAAATCGAGACAACGCCCCGAGCGTGCTGCGATCGAGAAGCGCCGGCGCCTGCTTCCCTGCCAACACCTGAACCGTCTGCACGAGAAATTCGATCTCCCGGATGCCGCCGATTCCAAGCTTCACATTGCGCCGCTCATGGCCGCGCTCGGCCATCTTCGCATCAATCATCTCCTTCACCGTCCGCACATTCTGCACGATCGCCAGCGCTCCATCACAATCCATCTTCCCCGCGCCGAAAATGAACGGCCTGGCCATATTCAAGAACGCCTGCCCCACCGCCAGCGCCCCTGCCACCGGCCAGGCCTTCAGGAGCGCCAATCGTTCCCACGCCATGCCTCTGGTCTCGTAATACTTTTTGTAATCCGCCAGCGAGCGGGCTAACTGCCCGACGGACCCTTCGGCCCGCAGCCGCAAATCCACACGAAAGACATACCCCTCTCTGGTCTGCTCAACCAGCGCCTTGGTCAGCTCGCGCGAGAGGATTTCAAAATATTCCTCGCTGGAAATACCGGCAACCGCCGGCTTCCCGGCTGACTTTCCGCGTGGGGCTCTCGTCTCTCCTTCATGGGACGCGTAGACGTAGATCAGGTCGACGTCGGAGCTGTAGTTCAGCTCATGGCCGCCAAGTTTCCCCATCCCCATCACGGCAAAACCTGTCTCCACCCACTTCCCCTGCCGGTTCTTGTGCATGGGGACGCCGTACAGGGAGCGCAAGTCCGCATCCACCACATGATAGGCTGCGTGAATCAAGACACTGGCCAAATCGGATAGAGCGGCCATGGTCTCCGGCACGTCAGCCATGCGCAGCAGATCACGCACACCGATCCGCAGCATCTCCCGCCGCCGCACCCGGCGCAATACGTCCAGCTTCAACTCCTTCACCGTCAGCCTGGCCAGCTGCTTGTGCAATGACTGTTCGATGCTGGCACGGGTTGCCGGCTTCGAGAACACCGATTCCTCAGCCAGCCAATAGACCAGCATGGGATCGCACATAATCGTGAAGGCCAGCGAATCGCTGTTGCCAAAAATTGTCGCGAGGACCTCCACCATGCGCGGCGAACTGCGCAGATAGTCCAAGAACGACGAACGGGTCACGTTCGAGAGCAACCGCTCCCAATGATTGAGTGCGTGATCGGGATCGGCTGTCCGCGCGACAGCCTCTAACAACTGCGGAAGGATCTCGGCTAACTGACGCCGCTCATGCGGTTCCCCGGCCATCATGCCGAGATTGCGGTCGGCCTGCTCGATATTCTTCAACCCATAGGCCGATAGAATAGCTCTGATCTGCTCGGGCTTCCGCTCTTCAGCCAGCAAGACAGGAGTCGGGTCAGGCCAGGTCGATGCTCTCCGTGAAACCGACAGCAATTCCCCAGCCGACGCTCCTGACCTGCCAAATTTCTCAGGCTTTCGCCTCACGTTTCACGCCTCACGTTTCACGTTCCGCGCCATCTCCGTCTGGCGCGGCATTATACTGGCGCGCACCCTCTCACACAATGAATGGCATTGCGGTATACTGCGGCCACAATGGACCACCGTGAACAGATTCTCCGGACCGTCACGTCTCACTGCCAGGACGTCCCGCCCGACATCCTGCAGGACTTTATCAGCCGGATGGATCAGGAATATTTCCGGCGAGTCGATCCAACCGCCATCGCACGGCATATCCATTTGGCAGCCCAACTGACGCCGGACCATCTCTGCGAACTTTCGATCACCGAACAACAGGGCGGCCGCGTCGATGTGACCATCGTCGCCTATGACTATTTTGCCGAGTTCGCCACCATCTGCGGGCTTCTATCTGCCTTCGGATTGAACATTGAAGAAGGCCAAATCTATACGTTCGCCGAAGCCGCATCAGCCAAACCGGCCAAAACCTCCTACAGTGAAAGTCCGCGCCGGCGTCCACAAAGGCGGCCCGGACTAAGCAGCAAAAAAATCGTTGACATCTTCCGCGTCCAACCGGTGCACGGCACCTCGTTCGGACCGGCTGAACAGGACCGGCTCGCGCAGGAACTGCGCTCCGTCATCGGCCTGCTCGACACGAATCAGTTTGAAGAAGCCCGCCATGCGGTGAATCGGCGGCTGGTCGAACAACTCGGCCGGCACCGTGGATCCTTCAGCGGCCTGCTCCACCCCGTGCAAATCACTTTCGACAACAGCCAGTCTCCGACAGACACGATTATGGACATCCGGTCGGACGATACTCCCGCCTTTCTCTACGCCTTCGCCAACGCGCTCGCGATGCGCAATGTCTATATCTCCAAAGCGCAAATCGACATCGAGGAGGCCAAGCTGCACGACCGCTTCTATGTCCGCAATCGCTTCGGCCAGAAGCTGACTGATCCGACCGATCAGCAACAGTTGCGCCTGACGGCCGTGCTCATCAAGCAGTTCACCCATGCGTTGACCTGGGCGCCGGACCCGACCAAAGCCCTCGAAGCCTTCGACCAGTTCCTCGACCTCATCGTGCAAGATACAAAAGGTAAAGCCCAGCAGCAGGCGCTGGCGCTGCTCAGCGACAAGAAAACATTTCCGCTCCTGGCCCGTTTACTCGGCACCAGCGACTTTCTCTGGGAAGACTTTCTGCGCCGGCAACACACCAACCTTCTGCCACTCCTGCAGGACTATCGTGATGCCCCGCTGGCCAAGCCTCGCGCATCACTCCGCAGAGAAATCGATCGCTTCGTAGGCCAAGCTAAGACCGCCGACGCGCGCAAGACGGCCTTGAACACGTTTAAGGATCGCGAGCTGTTTCGTATCGACATGAAGCACATCGTCGAACCGGGTATCGCGCTGGCCGATTTTTCAGGCGCGCTCACCCAGCTGGCTGAAGTGATCGTGGACCGGAGCCTGAAGGACTGTCAGGCCAAATTGAACAAGCTCTATGGCCCTCCCTGTTTGGCCAATAAGAAGCCCTGTCCCTTCACGATTCTTGGATTGGGAAAATTCGGCGGCCGTGAACTGGGCTATGCCTCCGATATCGAAGTCCTATTCGTCTACGGCGACACAGGACGCACCGGCGGCAAACAGGCCATCGACAACAGTGAATACTTCGAACGCCTGGGGCAGGAACTGCTGCAGTGGATCGAATCCAGACAAGAGGGGATCTTCCATCTCGACGTGCGCCTCCGCCCCCATGGCGGCAAAGGCTCCCTGACGAATCCGTTCGACGAAATCACCGGATATTACAGTGAGACAGGCCTCGCCGCCCCATTTGAGCGGCAATCCTTGATCAAACTGCGGCATGTGGCAGGCGATGCAGCTCTCGGTAAACGGGTCGAGGCCCATCGTGACCACTATGTCTACAGTGGAACCCGGTGGGATCTTGCGGTCGCCCTGGACCTGCGCCGGCAGCAACTGAAGCAACTGGTGGAGCATGGCACGGTCAACCTCAAGTACAGTCCGGGCGGAATCGTCGATATCGAATACGCCGTGCAATACCTCCAAATCATGCACGGCCATACGCGCTCCGTGTTACGCACGCCCAACACGATGCAGGCACTCGCCGGGCTCGTCGAGTGCGGGATCGTCACGAGACCGGACGGCGAGAATTTACGCAAAGCGTACTTCTTCATCCGGATGCTCATCGACGGCCTTCGGATGGTCCGAGGTAACGCCAAGGATCGCGTTCTCCCCCCATCTGATTCAGACGAGTTTATCTTTCTGGCGCGGCGGGTGGGCTATACGACAGATGATTGGCAAGCCGGGGCAAGACATCTCCAGACGGATATCACGCAACACATGACGCTGACCAAGGCCTTTTTCGAACGAATGTTCGACGCGTTGTAAACGGACGGATTGACTCGCGCCATTTTGAAAATTAGAATGCACGAGCATGCTCTACCGGTGAACGACGGGTCAACAAGCACAAGGACATCCGGCAGAGCAAGATGACCGTCGTGTCCATTCAGTGAGTTCAAACTAGGGAGGTTGCAATGCAGCAGATGGGACGTATCGGGTTGATGGGATTGGGAATCGTATTGGCCGGCTGCCTCAGCGGAGGGCTGGCCTTTGCGGGAGATAAGCCGGCGGCGGCGCCGGTTGAGGACGGATCAAAGCTGTTGATTACATCCCCCAAGGACGGAGCCAAGGTCAGCGACACCTTCGAGATCAAGTATGACTTGACCAAAGGCACGCAAGCAACGCATGTCCATGCCTATGTGGACGGCGAATATCAGAAGGGGTTTGCCGGAACGTTCAAGAGCCTGAGCAAGGGAACCCACAAGGTTACCCTGACCGGCGCCACCAAGGACCACGATCCCGTCGTGGCTTCTCATACGATCACCGTCGAAGTGGATTAACCCACACTCCGGCATCGTCAAACCCCAGGCCGCTCGCAAGAGCGGTCTGGGGCTGCCATTTTTGTTCCCAATACATTTGAACAGTTATAGGCCACTTCCCCCCCCCTCACCTCTCGCATGAGTTACATGAGCTATAGAAAGCCCTTCTATAACTCACGAACGGATTGAGAAGATTGAGGATTGAGGGTCAGATCTTGTACTGTGCATCTGCTCGTATCGAAAACTGATCGCTCACACGAGCGGCCAGGAATTTTGTTGTGACTGGCCCAGCGATCTTCCGTTCGCTGACTAGACCGGCACCATCGCAGCTTTGAGCGATCGGACGAACTCGGCCACATGCCCGACCATCGTGGGATCTTGCTGGTGAGATGCGATTCGTTTCACGATGGCGCTGCCAACGATCACCCCATCGGCCATTTTGGAAACCTGCGCGGCATCCTCCGGCGTCGCTACGCCAAAGCCAACGGCGACAGGCGATGCAGAGACTTTCTTGAGCTTCTTCACATTCTGTTGAATGTCCGTCACATTGCTGAGCTTCGCCCCCGTAATGCCGGTCAACGAGACGTAATAGACAAACCCGTGTGATTCTTCAGCCACCAGCTTTCGCCGACTGGGCGTGCTCGTTGGCGCAAGCAGGAAAATGAGCGGCAGGCCTGCGGCATCGGCCGGGCCCTTGAGCGGTCCCGCTTCATCCGGTGGCATATCAGGGACAATCAATCCATCCACTCCGGCAGCTGTTGCAACCTTGCAAAACTGCTCACAGCCCATGGCATGGATACTGTTGTAGTACAACATGAGGACAATCGGGATCTCCGTCTGCTGCCTGAGCGACTTCACTGAAGCCAGAATTTTCCGCAGTGTTGTACCGCTCTTCAACCCCCGCTCGGCGGCTTGCTGAATGACCGGCCCGTCGGCAATCGGATCGGAGAAGGGCACACCCAATTCAATGATATCGGCGCCGGCCTGTTCTAAAGCCACGACCAGCTGTTCGGTCTCAGCTAATCCTGGGTCCCCCGCCATGAGATAGGCAATGAGCGCTTTTTCTTTCTTGTCGCGCAATCGTTGAAATGTGGTTTCCAGCCGTCCGCTCATAACTCTACCCCTCGCATCCTAGCCACTTGCTGGACGTCTTTATCTCCACGGCCTGACAAATTGGCAATGATCACCTGTGACTTTTTCAGTTTCGGGGCCAATTTGATGACCTGCGCAATGGCATGGGCGCTTTCCAATGCCGGCACGATCCCCTCTTCGCGCGCCAGTAGATCAAAGGCGGCCATCGCTTCCGTATCCGTTGCATAGGTGTATTCGATCCGGCCCTGATCATGATAGAGGCTATGCTCCGGTCCGACCGCCGCATAATCCAGACCTGCCGAAACCGAATGGGTCAAATTGATCTGCCCATTCTCATCCTGCAACAGATAGGTCATGGTCCCTTGTAAGACGCCAGGTTTCCCACCGGAAAACCTGGCCGCATGTTTGCCGCTCACAATCCCGCTCCCCCCGGCTTCCACCCCGATCATCTTCACCGTGCGATCACCCAAAAAGGCATGGAACAACCCGATGGAATTGCTCCCACCCCCGACACAGGCGACAAGATACTCCGGCAGCTTTCCCTCCGCAGCCAGAATTTGTTTCCGTGCTTCTTTCCCAATGATGGCCTGGAAATCTCGAATCATCATCGGATAGGGATGCGCCCCTAAGACTGACCCGAGAATGTAATGGGTCGTCTGCACATTCGTCGTCCAATCGCGCATCGCTTCACTGATGGCATCTTTCAACGTCCGGCTTCCGGCATCGACACCGGTCACCTTCGCACCAAGCAACCGCATACGGAAGACATTCAACGCCTGGCGTTGCATATCCTCTGTGCCCATATAGACTTCGCATTTCAGGCCAAACATCGCAGCTGCCGTCGCGGTGGCGACACCGTGCTGACCGGCGCCGGTTTCGGCAATGATTCGGCGCTTTTTCATGCGCATAGCCAGCAGCACTTGTCCAATAGCATTGTTGATCTTATGGGCGCCGGTATGGCAGAGGTCTTCCCGCTTCAGATAAATCTTGGCGCCGCCTAATTTCTTGGTCAGCCGATCGGCACGGTAAAGACTGGTCGGACGCCCGACATACTCTTTCAGATAGTAGGCAAGGTCGGTTTTGAAGCGGCGGTCTTTCTTGGC
The DNA here is from genome assembly GCA_005793285.1 of Nitrospiraceae bacterium. GTDB lineage: Bacteria > Nitrospirota > Nitrospiria > Nitrospirales > Nitrospiraceae > Nitrospira_D. Next base: position 547 of record SXPO01000116.1, on the reverse strand, counting down.
TTTGGCGTACTCCTCTTCCAGCTCAAGCAACGCGGGCATGAGGGTTTCCGGCACATACCGGCCACCATAGGGTCCGAACCGGCCATGGGTATCAGGTAGATGTGGCATAATCAGTCAGTCCTAAAGTTGGAAAGTCGTAACGTCATCAAGTCCTCGTCAAGACTGCATGACGTGATGGACTTGAGAAACAAGCGAGGGAGTATAGTGCCGCGCAGCATCACGGCACAAGCCTCACCGCTTGAATAAACGCCTTCACTTTGTCCGGATCTTTTTTCCCTAGACTCTGCTCCACGCCACTGCTCACATCAACCCCATAGGGACGCACCTGCCGGATCGCCTCAGCCACGTTCGACGGCGTCAGGCCGCCCGCCAACAGAATCGGCGCCGCCCGTGCCACCTCCGCCGCCAATGTCCAATCGACGGTCTGCCCGGTGCCTCCGTATGCATGCTCTCCGAATGCATCGATCACAAACCCACGCACGTTTGCCAGCCCATGAAATTCGGCCAGGGCAAGAAACGCCGTGCGATCTTTCAAGCGAATCGCTTT
>SXPO01000115.1 GCA_005793285.1 Nitrospiraceae bacterium | reverse complement strand
GTTGAGAAACACCCTCAAGAAAGAGCACCGGCGGATCCAGGCATGGCGAGAAGACTTGGACCGGGCCGCCAAGTACCGTGACTATGCCCGCTATGGAGAATTGATCAAAGCCAACTTGGGAACGATAGCCAAAGGAGCCGATCATATTACGGTTACCGATTACTTCGATGAAAGATTGCCGGAGGTTACGTTTCCACTGGACCGCACAAAGTCTCCTCAAGGCAATATGGACGACTATTTCAGAAAACATCGAAAACATATGGCTGCCGAACGCGAGTTGACGCCGCGCATCGAGCAGGCGGAACGCGAATTAGAACGATTCAGAACAGAACTTTCAGCGCTTGAGCAGGGAATCTGGACTCCACCTGCTGCCTCTCCTTCCGGCTCCAGCGTCATGGCACGGAGCAAACCGCGCAACCATCGGCAATCCGGCGAAACACAGCGGCAGGGTCCGTTTCGCCGCTTTATGTCGACCGACGGATTGCCGATCTTTGTCGGACGTAATGCCAGGGAGAATGACGAGCTGACGTTTGGACTGGCAAAGAGCGACGATCTCTGGCTGCATGCCCGCGGGACGCCAGGCTCTCATGTCGTCGTAAGATTGGGAAAAGGAACGGATCCTCCGCCTGAAACCCTCCGTGACGCCGCAACCCTGGCGCTCCTCTATAGTGATCTGAAGAAGAGCGGCAAGGGCGACGTCATCTATACACGCCGCAAGTGGGTCAAGAAGGCGAAAGGGCAGGCGCCTGGTGCCGTTACGGTCACCCAGGAAAAGTCGCTCTACGTAAACTTGGACAAAGCGCGGTTGGATGCGCTGAAAGCCCGGTCAACCGATACATAACCAGCTCATGTTGCCCCTGCGCCCCCCTAATCCACTCAGCCTACAGGCTAACCTCCGTCTTGTTCTTGCTACGCCTGCTCAGTCATGAACCAGCCGGCAATCGATAAACGCCGGTCTTGCCCAGCCAGCTGATCCACACGGCAGACCCGATGGAAGCGAGGCACGGTAAACATCACAAGCGATCCAGGGCGAGGTTCGATGCAGTGGGTCGGCACGAGATCGATCGGGCTGGTGCTGGGTGTGGTCCGAGGCGCATAAAGAATCAGCTCTCCACCCCAATCAGGCCGCCATTCTTCATGGAAATAGGTGACGACCGCAATCCGACGCAGCGGCGTCGGCCGCTCCCCTATGGGATGCCCTTGATCTGTATCATCATGGGTCGGCAGACAATCCCCTGCGGCATATGAGTAGTAACTAAATCCCATATGACGGCCTATGAGATTAGGGAACGACTCGATATATTGGTGAATACAGGGCAGTTGCAGTCTCGAGAGGAACCGTTGGCCCTGAGGTTGGGCAATCTCGGCCTTGGCCCAATTCCCTGCAGCCGGGAAATCCTCACGCACAGCCGACAGCTCTTGCATACTTTTCCAAGACGCCGTTGCCATTGCGTCCCGAAAATACTGCCGCTCTTCGAGCGACCAGAAGTTCTCAACCACCAGCACGGGACTCGTATGGAAGGAACAGGAGGACAGATCCACCGATGCCAGGGTCGATTGGAGCAGACCAGCTTGGCTCTTCACAACCCCCTCCTCCCGGTGTGGAAACCGGCTGTCCGAGTGAATTTCTTACCACCGCGCCGGCGTAATTGACAAGACATCCGACTGGTTCACAAAAAGACGGAGGGGCTGCCGTTCGAGAACGACAGCCCCTCCGTCACTGCATCACAACGATCAATTACCAGCGATCGCGCTTTCCACCCGCGCCGCTTCTGGCGCCGCCGCCGCCGCCACCGAATCCACCGCGGCCACCGCCACCGCCACCAGCGCGCGGCTCTTGAGGACGCGCTTCATTGACAGTCAAAGTCCGGCCACCCATTTCAGCCCCATTCAGCGCTGTAATCGCTGCTTGGGCTTCCGAATCCGAGGACATTTCCACAAAGCCGAATCCACGGGATTGGCCGGTGAATTTATCTGTGATGATCCGCGCCGACGCCACGGCGCCGTGGGCTGCAAATAAATCACTCAATTGCTGCTCGGTCGCCGAATAGGGCAACCCACCGACATAGATCTTTGAACCCATCGGGGTTCCTCCTTATAAATGATGATATTGTCTTGAGCACGAGGAACGGGGGAAGGAGCGGGCCGAAGACGCGAACCGAGCAGCGACTTTGGTCTGACTTCCGACAAGATTCCCGGACAAGGCAACATCGACGTTGTGGGTCTGCACTATTAAATCGCGCTATCGCGAGACCCGTACGATAGAGTGGGCGTACCGTAACACAGGAGTCCAGCCAATTACAACATTACTCGCCAATCCGAACAAGCAGCCCTTGGTCCTTGCAGTAATCGAAGGTGCGATAAAACCACCCCACGGCGGCAACCAGCAGCAGCCCGTTGAGGCCCACGGCCCAGGCAAGGCTCATGCTAGGACTGCCCCCTCCCCCCAGTACAGCCCGCATCCCCTCGAAAATATGGGCTGCCGGGTTGGCCCAGGCCACCGGCTTCAGCCAGTCCGGCAAGACGTCCATCGGATAAAACACACAGGAGATCGGCTGAAAAAGAAACACCATACTCCAGGCCAATACCTCCGCTTCCTGCCCAAACCGCATAATGAGCGACGTCGTAAACACACCGATCACCCAGCCGGTCAGAACCAGATTCACGACGAAGGGGATCAGCCAGAGCCCAATCATAAATACGTTGTAGGAATAAAAGAGCAACGCGCACAGAGTCATGATAATCGACACACAGGTGACTTTGAAAATGCTCATCGCCATAGTCGCCGCCAGAAATTCACTGGGCTTGAGCGGACTGGCGAAGAGATTCATCAAATTTCTCGCCCAGAGTTCTTCAAGGAACGAGATCGTAATGCCTTGCTGCGCCCGAAACAGCATGTCCCACAGAATGAGCGCCCCCAGGAAGAACGTGATAAATCCAGACATCTGACTCTGATACCGGGCGAGGTAGATCGTGATGAATCCCCAGATCACGAGATCCAAAAACGGCCAATAAAAAATCTCCATGATACGGGGCAAACTGCGCCGATACAGGTACAGATGCCTGGCAAGCAGGGCAAGAATACGATGCAGTTTCACCCGCAGCCTCCGGACCCCGATCCATGCCCATCCCCACAGCCTCCGCAGGTCTGGTGTCTGCCGAGCAGCTTGTCCATCAAATGCCGCACGCCTCCGAGCATGTGGATGCCGGCCAGCCTCCCATCAGGAGCCCGGCGTAGTCCGAATGCGACAACCACCAGCGGCATGATACTGAGCCCCCCGGCAAATGCGAGCCCGGGCGCGTCGGGGGAATCTCTCAACCATAGAAGCAGCCCCATCAGCAGGAATGGGATCCCCGACGCAACCAGGCTGTTCAGTAAGACCGGCCAGCTGCAGGTGCCGCGCATCCACCCAACAGTCCCGATCACGAGCCAAAACAATCCCCAGCAGACGCTCAAGCCAAGCCCGCCTGCCAACAGCCCCGTTCCAAAATCAATCCACGGCTGAGTCATCGTCATTGTTCTCCTTAACTGCGTGAGTCGCGCGCAAGCTTCAGAAAGACCTCTTCCAAATCGGCTTGACCGAAACGCGCCACAATTTGCTGCGCCGTCCCTTCCGCGACGATCTTGCCGCGCTGCAAAAAGATGATGCGGTCGGACATTTCCTCCATCTCCCGCATGTTATGCGACGTATACAGGATGCTCAACCCGGAGGACCGGCGCTCCTCGTTCAGCAATCCCCGTATCTTCTCGGCAATATCGGGGTCGAGACTGGCGGTCGGCTCATCCAGAAACAAAATCTTGGGCTCCGTAAGAAACGCTTTTGCCAGGGTCAACCGCGTCATTTGGCCGGACGACAGCTTCCTGGTCACTTTGGAGCGAAACTCCTCCATTTCTAACTTCTTCACGATGTCACGCACACGCCGGGAAATATCGGTCAGACCATAGAGTCTCGCGACGACCCAGAGATTTTCTTCGACCGTCAACGACTGCGGCATTGAGATATAGGTCGATGAAAAATTGACTTGCTGGAGAATCGCTTCCCGATGCGTCGCAAGGTCCAGCCCAAACATCTGGATCGAGCCGGTCGTCGGAGTGACCAAGCCGAGCAGCATTTGAATCGTCGTGGTTTTCCCGGCTCCGTTCGGACCGAGCAGGCCAAGGATTTCTCCCGGCTCAATCGAAAAGGAGATGCCGTCCACGGCGGTAAAATCACCGAACCGCTTGCTCAAATTCGTAGCCTGAAGGACCGGAACGGACATCGTCATGTACCCTGTGTCGTATTAAAAAGACAACAGCTCTTTGATCTTTTCAGGAAGATGGCAGACCTCGCACTTTCGCTCAACCACCTTGCCTTGATACTCGGTCTTTCCATCATGGCATCGGAAACAATCGTTGAGCGCCCTTGTTCGGAGGGAAGACCCTTCCGGATGGTCCTGGTACCAGGGTTTGCTGTCGGCTGACACATGTCCTCTCGGAATCACGATAGGATACCCCTTGATCGGCCGGTCGTGGACCACACCGGCATGGCAGGTCATACAGCCCTCTCCCTGCCGTCCAGCCTCAAACACTTCCATATGCTTTCGATGACTCATGACGAGACCGACCTCTTTCACCGGCAACGGCAAATCACGCGGTGCGATCTCGGAGACTCGAAGGATGTTTCGATGGCAACCCAAACAAAGGCTGGAATCGACATTTGCTTTCAGATTATGGGCATCGGCCGGAGCCCCGAATACAGTGCGCACCACGTCTCTGGTCCCCACCCACACCTTGTCATGGATCCAGCCTTGTACCCCTGGCCTCACATGGCAGACAACACAGGGCACATCCTTGTGCGAGGAGGCGGCCCAACTGTCGTAGGACGGCGCAATGACATGGCAGCTGGCGCAGAATTCAGGGCGATCGGTGAGAGGAACCGCAATGCCGCCGAGCGCGAGCACTCCGGCCACAAGCCCCAGTGCGATCGTTCCGCTAGGCTTCAAGCTCATGCTCTGATCGAGCACGCCGGGGGAAATGCTTCATGATGAGCGCGGCCACTGCTGGCACATCGTCCAAGCCGAACAACGGAACGGTGAGATCCACCGGTTTATCGGACACGACCGCCAACAATCCTTCCGGCGAGATAGGCACTTCACCGAGTTGATCGCGAACGATGACGATCTTGGGATACTCTTCGTGTTTCCATCCCTCTGCAATGATCAAATCATAGGTGCCGTCGAGAAACCGATCCCGCACATCTTCAACCTTCAGTTGATCCGGCACATCGGCAAAGACGGCCATGCTCCCCTTGGACAGAATGACGACGCTGCTGGCCCCCGCCTGCTTGTGCCGCCAACTGTCTTTCCCTTCCGTATCAAGGTCGAACCCATGTCCTGCATGTTTGACTGTCGCGACCTTGTAGCCGGCACGCACCAGTTCAGGAATCACGCGCTCGATAAAGGTGGTCTTGCCGCTGTTGGACCGGCCGACGAATGAAACGATTGGAATGGACATGACGTTATTAGTCATCACTCAATAGTCACAGGAGAGCGGCGTCATCATTCTTTCTTCCATTTGACTACTGACTCGCAACTTCCTTCTTAGCAACAGGACAACCGATGCCCGCCGGCATGAACCTGCTCCGTATTCGTCGCCCAGGCCTCGCCGCTCAACAGCTGCACCGTCACCCGGTCGCCGGGATTCAGCCGCTCGACCTCTGTAGGAACATCGATCAGGCAATTGGCCTTGACCATCGAGGTGAGAATCCCCGACCCTTGATCGCCGGTTGTCCGGACCTTGAACAGACCCTCTTCACGGGTGAGCAGGCCGCGCAGAAAGTGGCGGCGGTCGGTCCGCTTTGAAAATTTCTCCTGGAACACCGCGTCCACGAGAGGACGGCCATAACTTCGACGCCCGCCCATCTTCAGCATGGCGGGCCTGACCAATTGTTCGAACGTGACCATCGACGAGACGGGATTTCCCGGCAAGCCGAACGCCAGCTTACCCTGAATTTTCCCAAAGGCCAGCGGCTGTCCAGGCCTGATCGCCAACTTCCAGAAATTCATCTCCGCACCGATCTCCCGAAACACCGCTTTGGTAAAATCGTAGTCGCCCATCGAGACCCCGCCGGACAATACCAGCATGTCGGCGTTCAACCCCTGCGAGATCTTCTCTTTCAGCGATGCCTGCGTATCCCTCGCAATACCGAGCAGTAATGGAATGCCGCCGGCCTCCTGCACTGCTGCGGCAATCCCATAGCTGTTCGAATTGATGATCTTCTCTTCGCTGAACCGTTCATCGAGATCGGCCAACTCGTCGCCCGTCGAAAGAATCGCCACACGAGGCCGTTGATACACAAAAACGAAGGACCGGGCAAGGACCGCCAGCATGCCCGCTTCTCCGGGACGAATCTGTGTGCCTCTCGCAATGATGCGCTCACCCTTTTTGACATCTTCCCCGCAGGGACGGATGTTGGAACCGCGAGGTTCCGGCTTGAACACACGAACCGTATCGGACGTATGCTCCGTATCTTCTACTTTCAAGACCGTATCGGCTCCCTGAGGAACCGGCGCGCCGGTCATAATCCGAATGGCCTGTCCGGCGCCGACCGTTCTAGAGGGCATGCTGCCGGCCGGCACATCTTCGATCACCGCCAATGTGACAGGCTTCTGAATCGCATGTTCCTGCGCGATATCCTCCCACCGCACCGCAAACCCATCCATGGCACTGTTGTCCCATGGCGGATTGTCCCGCTCGGCTACGATATCTTCACCCAGCGTCCGTCCAAGCGTGTCGAGAATGGAAATTTTTTCCAGCCCCAGCAGGGCCGTCACATCAAGCACGATCTTCTGCGCATCGTGAAGGGGCGTTAATCCTTGCATCATGTTCATCTGCGGCGATCGGCAATCGCCGTCAGCCTTTTCGTGAAACAGCTCTTTGCAACGAGCCGCTCTTCTTGCAGAACGTCTCAACGTGATTGGCAATGGTGTGGTACGCCTCAGCGGTCGGCGTATCAGAATTGAAGAGCGCGAACGGCTCGCCTGCATCGGATTGGGTCACCACATCGGGGTCCAGCGGAATACGGCCCAAGAACGGCACGTCCATATCGAGCGCAGAGGCCTCGCCGCCGCCTTTCCTGAACACGTCAATATGATTATGGCAATGCGGACACTCCAACCCGCTCATATTTTCAATGATACCGATGATCGGCACTTCGCTGTCCCGGCAAAACGTGACGGACTTGCGCGAATCGAGCAGCGCCACCTCTTGCGGGGTGGTCACAATGACGGCGCCGCTGACTTTTCCCAGCAAATCGATCGTCGTGACCGACTCATTGCCGGTCCCCGGCGGGAGATCGATGAGCAGGAAATTCAGATCCTGCCACTCGACACCGCCGAGCAACTGATTGATGAATTCGTATTTATAGGCATCGCGCCAGATGATGGGATCGTCTGAATTCTGGAGGAGAAACGACATCGAGGCAATCCGGAGATTGTAGGCTTGAAAAGGGATGATCCCGCCGGACGTACTGATCTTGAGTTTTTGTCCTTCGGCTCCCACCATCTTGGGGATGTTCGGGCCATGGATGTCCATGTCGCAGATGCCGACGTGCCAGCCCTTGAGCGCGAGACTAACGGCGATATTCGTCGTGCAGGTGCTCTTCCCCACCCCTCCCTTGTTGCTCATCACGAGCACGGTGTGCTCGATCCGTTCCATCCGTTTCATGACAAGCCAGCGGCTATGCCCTTCCTTGTCTTTCTGGCATCGCTCGTTCTCGTCACAAATGGCGCAGGCCCACAGGTAGGTGCAAACGTCACTGCCTCCGTTGCTGATCACATTGAGTTCACGCGCCATGACATTCCCTTCCCGCAGAGGCACTACGGAGCCTCAATCGCTAACGACCTCGTCCTCCCGGCACTCCGACATAGTCCTCGCCCGAAGACTTTGAAGCCGGCACGCCCGCTGCACCGGCTCCCGCGACCGCCATGGCAACCGGCGAAACGCCGGGCTGCCCTGATTCGACCGGCTTTTTTTTACCGAAACACTTGGCGCCGAAAATACCGACCCAGTAGAGCAGAAACATCGGGCCGGCCATCAGGCACTGATTAAACGGATCGGGAGTCGGCGTGAGAATCGCGGCGATGATGAACGACCCCAGTAACGCCCACTTCCAGTACCGGATCAAAAACGGCGCATCGACCCACCCCAGCTTGGCCATGAGCGTCAGCGCCAGCGGCACTTCGAAAATCAGTCCGAACACCAGCAAGAACCACAGGGCAAACCCGACGTATTGCGCGATCGAGATTTGCGGGACAAATCCGGCGTTCACCCCGTATGAAATCAGGAAATTCAATGCAAACGGGAGCACGAAGAAAAACGAAAATGCCGCGCCCGTGTAAAACGCCGCCCCGCTCACAAAAACAAACGGCCCTACAAACCGCCGCTCCTGGGCATGCAATCCCGGCACGATGAACCGCCAGACTTCATGCAGGATGTAGGGAGCCGCCAGGACGACGGCGAACAATCCCGCAACCTTGACGTTCTGCCACAAGGCCTCGGCCGGCGCGAGAAAGACGAACGGCACGGTCGGCAGATCGGTCGGCTCCCAGGATAACGTGCTGGGAACGAACATGTTCTGCAACGGCACGCGGAGCCATTTGACCAACGCATCGGCATAGAAAAAGGTCCCCACAAACACGACCGCCGTGACGATCACCGCACGGGTCAACCGCACCTGGAATTCCACCAGGTGTTCCATAACCGGCATCTTTTTGTCTTCCAGTGGCTTGAACACCGAATCTTGCAGCCACTGGGTCACCTTGTTCAGCACAAGCCCTCACACGATACAATCGACCGCTCTGACATCTCGCCACCGAACCCGCGCGACCGAAACGCAAGCGATGCGCCCGCCCGCCTATTTCGGATTGACTGCGACGAATAAACTGTTGCCCTGCCGATTGACCAACAGCACCGCCAAATCCTCTTTCTTGATCTTGCTGACGGCCTTCTGATAGTCGTCCAGCGTTTTGACCGGCTCGCGATTCACTTCTTGAATCACATCGCCGCGCTGCAATCCTGCCGCTTCCGCCTGTCCGCCCGGCTCCACCGAGGCGATGACGACTCCGGTGGTTTTGGCGGGAATATTCAGCTGACTCATCACCGCATTGTCCAGGGCTTGCACGCGAAGCGACGCCAAGACATTGTCCGGCGGCTTGATCGTTTCGCCCTGCTCTTTGGGCGGCGCAGACTCTTTCTTCGCCAGCAGCTCATCCGAGGGCCGTTCGGCGACCTTCACCGCGATCATCTGTTCCTTGCCGTCGCGCAACACTTTCACCTGCGCCTCTTTGCCGACGATCGTCCTGGCCACAAGGTTGCGGAGCTGGCTGACACTGAGAATCTCTTTGCCGTTGAACGCCACCACCACATCGCCCCGCTTGACCCCGGCGGCATGGGACGGCCCGTTTTCATTGACGTCGCTGATTAAAACACCCTTCCGGTCTTCCGGCAACTTGAACGACTTGGCCAAGGCCGGCGTAATCTCCTGAATGGCGACGCCCATCCATCCACGCACCACCTTACCGGTCCGCTGCAAACTATCGACGATATCGAGGGCAATGCTGCTGGGAATGGCAAATCCAATGCCTTCAGACCCTCCCGTCCTTGAAAAGATGGCCGTATTGATCCCGATGAGATCGCCATTCATATTGACGAGCGCCCCGCCGGAATTTCCTGGATTGATGGCGGCATCGGTCTGGATGAAATCCTCATAGTCTGCGATGCCGACATTCCCGCGGCCCAGCGCGCTGATAATGCCGAGCGTCACGGTCGAGCTCAACCCGAACGGGCTGCCGACGGCCAGCACCAGATCGCCCACTTGCAACTTCTCGTACTCAGCCCACTTCAACGACGGCAGATTTTTCGCCTCGATCTTGATCACGGCCAAATCGGTCTTGGGATCGGTGCCGATGATCTTAGCGGAAAACTCGCGCCGATCGTTCAACGTGACCGTAATCTGGGTCGCCCCTTCCACCACGTGATTGTTGGTCACGATAAAGCCGTTCGAATCGAACACCACACCGGACCCCGCGCTCTGCTCCGGACGGCCGTGCGGCGAAGGCGGGCCATGAGGCATCGGCGGCGGAGTCGGCGCGTCCTCTCCGCCCGGTTCTTCACCCGGAGGCTTGCCGAAGGGACCTGGAGGAAGTCCCCCGCGACGGCGCCCTCCCTCGCCTCCACCGGTCACCGCAATATTCACAACCGCCGGAGTCGTTTTCTTGACGATATCTGAAAAGCCTTGGGCAAAGGCCGGAGGGACTCCTGCGGCTGAAGCCGACGTCCCGCCTTCAAAACCGGCGAAGGCGCAGAGCGCCAGCAACAACCCGCCACCGATTGACCCTGTGCCCATATGCTGCATCCGATTGCCCATAACTGGGTTCCTCCAGAAGGTTGGTCTTATTCCGCAAAAAACAAACGCCACCGGCAACCGCCGGCCTCGCTCCCGCGAGATCGCACCATCATCACGATCGGTCCGCACGCGCGGCACACGATGGCCGACTCGAACGGTGTATCTTACACCAACCTTTCCTTGGGCTTCAAAGAGGAAAAGTCCTCGCCAACACCTGCATCACCAGCCAGGCCAGGCGCGCTCCGGTTGCTTTCACCCGATATTTCCAGTACGGTGACGGCCGTACGCTCAAGAGTTTCCCAATAGGCCCAGCATTGATCCTCTCCGGAAAGAAATCAGCCGGTCAAATCCGGTATGCCGCCTGCCTATCCCTCATCGGATATGCCGTGCTCGTGATCGCCGGATGCGCCAGCCACCTCCAATTTCCTCCGATGGGAGACCCGCTGCCCTCTGCGGTACAACTGCTGTTGCCTCCCTCACTCAAGGAGCAGTCGCTTCGCTACACCGATTCATGCGGACGGCCTGAAGAAATCCCCTTCGGCCGCCAAGTCGAGGAGGCCTTGCTCGAAGGAGCCCATCGAACGTTCCAAACGGTGATCTATGAAGGCAGGCCCAACAAGACCGCGACC
>SXPO01000114.1 GCA_005793285.1 Nitrospiraceae bacterium | reverse complement strand
CAGGTGGTGTCGGATGAGGGGATCTTCGATCCGGTTACGGCGGCGGCGCTTGGCATCACCGGCCACGAGCAGATCGTCGTGATGGTCCATTGCGGCTCGCGGGGGTTCGGCCATCAGGTGGCGAGCGACTATCTCAAGGTGTTTGAGAAGTGCATGGGCCGCTACGGCATCACGGTGAAAGACCAGCAGCTGGCTTGCGCGCCTTTCCGTTCTCCCGAGGGGCAGGAGTATTTTACCGCGATGAACTGCGCGGCGAACACGGCCTTTGCCAACCGCCAAGTCATCACCCATCAGATTCGCGAAGCCTTCGCGACGGTCTTCGGCCGGTCTGCCGAATCCTTGGGGATGGAGCTGGTGTATGACGTGGCGCATAACATCGCCAAGGTCGAACGGTATCCGGAAGGGGAATTGGTGGTGCATCGCAAAGGCGCCACCAGGGCCTTCGGGCCCGGGAGCCCTGAATTGCCGGAGGTGTTTCGCACGACCGGCCAGCCGGTCATCTGTGGCGGCTCGATGGAGACCGGCTCCTACTTGCTGGTGGGGACGGATCAAGCAGTGCGCGATACGTTCGGCTCGACGATGCACGGGGCCGGGCGCACAATGTCCCGCGCGCAAGCGAAGCGGACGGTTCGCGGCGCGCAGCTGCAGCAACAGATGAAGCAGCGCGGCATTCTGGTCAAGGCCGTGTCGATGTCGGGCCTCGCGGAGGAGGCGGGCCTGGCCTACAAAGACATTTCTGAAGTGGTGCAGTCGGTCGATCGTGCGGGAATTACAAAAAAGGTGGCGCAGTTACGACCGATTGGCAATATTAAGGGCTAGCACTCACCGTTATTTCAAGGAGCCTCGATGGATCAGCGGCAATGTCCCCGTTTCCCTGTTCGATTTAAGAGCACATTTTCTTCCGCCAACCTGGTCAAGGGCGAGGGGGCGGTTCTCGACCTCTCTATCCGTGGTTGCCGCATTCAGAGTGGCTTGGAGGTGGCGCCCGGCACGACGTTGGACGTGCGTGTTGAGACTGATGGCGATGCGCTTCCGGTTCAGGTGCAGCAGGCGGTTGTGCGCTGGAGCCGGCCCCCTCAGTTCGGCTTGGAATTTGTGACGCTGGTGCCGGAGGAATGGGTTCGCCTTCAGGAAACTGTCAGGCGGATTGAAATGGAACCCTACCAGCGGGAGGCGGAAGCCGCGCAAAAAGCACAAGCCAGTTCGTAATCGGCTGAGAGCCTCTGGTTCATTTTCTCTGCTACAGTGCGCCGTCGTCCGGCCGGCTACCTCTCTCAATCCCCACTATCCTCAGGCCCATAGCCCTGCAATATATGTACTATTACTTGCCATTGTGGCTGGTTAGGTACAGGGTATGCTGACGCTAGACCTGCATGAAATCTGGCTGAATATCGAGCCGACGGTCGTATCTGCGCGTGGATAGGGCCTTGAGGCAACTGTGCCACGCAAAGAAAAGGCAGTTCCTCATGGGTGAAGAGGATCTGTCGGCGGCATCACATCGGGGCGAGTCTGCATGGCGGTAAGTGATCAGCAGAGTTTTGTGACCGGCGCTTGGCTCCTGTTTTCTGCGGGAGCGGTGCTGGTGCGGCCGGTTGTGCCTGTTCCGCAAAATGGCTCACGTCTCATGTGCTGTATCGATGCCGCGGCGCAGAATGCAGCCAACTGGCTACGTTGCTTACCGTCCATGCGTTTCTTGTTTCAGCTGGCGCACCGGCAGCCCTGTCTGTCGATTGGCGCTACAGTGGTCAGGGTAGAAGTGGGCACAGGATACTGAATGGAATTGCAAGGAGAACGGACCGCACCGCTAGCCCTCGTGGTCGATGGCGACTACGAGAGTCGGACGGTCGTGCGCCAGGCGCTCGAACTGTCCGGGCTGAAGGTTTGCGAGGCGGAGGGGGGGGAGCAGGCGGCGGCGTTGTTTACCTCGTCCCGTCCGGACATCGTGGTGTTGGGCGTGATGCTGTCGGGTCTCGACGGGTTTGCGACCTGCGCGAAGTTGCGCGGATTGGCGGGGGGAAGCCGCGTGCCCATTTTGATCATGACGGGGCTCGACGATGTGGAGTCGATTTCCCGCGCCTACGAACATGGCGCGACGGATTTCATTACCAAACCGCTCAATCCGATGATCTTGAATTACCGTGTGCGATACATGTTGCGGGGGAGCCATACCGTGGATGCGCTGCTCCAAAGCGAAGCGAGGCTGGGGCTTGCGCAGCGGATCGCGAAGATCGGCAACTGGGAATGGCGTCCGGATACGAATCAGTTTACGGCGTCCGCTGAGCTCTGCCGTTTGATGGGCATTCGGCTTCAGGATTTTGCCGGCACGTTCGATGCGTTTCTCCATCTGGTGCATGAGGAAGACCGCGAGCGGGTCGAGGAGTCGCTGAGGGGGATCGTGAGCAGGCGGGCTCCCTGCAAGATCGACCATCGCCTGGTTTTGCCGAATGGCATGGATGTGACGGTGAACCTCCAGGCTGAGGCGGTGCTCGATGACCAGAAGAAGACAGCCTCGATCGTTGGGACAGCGCAAGACATCACCGATCGGAAACAATCCGAGCGGGAGATCCATCGCTTGGCCTATTTCGACAGTCTGACTGGGCTGCCGAACCGCGTTTTGTTCAAAGATCGCATTGCGCAGGCGCTGGCTCATGCCCGCCGATACCAGACCTCCATGGCGTTGCTCTTTTTGGACTTGGACCGATTTAAAGTCATTAACGATACCTTGGGGCACAATATCGGCGACTTGCTCTTAAAGAGCGTGGCAGACCGTCTGGCCGACTGTGTGCGGCACAGTGACTCCGTTTGCCGGGCGATAGAGAGGCAGGAGGGACATTCACTCGCGCGATTGGGCGGCGATGAATTTACCGTGCTGCTGACGAATCTGAGCGATGCGCACGATGCCGAGAAAGTCGCCCACCGAATGATGGCGGGGTTGGCGCAATCCTTTGTGATCGACGGGCATGAAATTTTCGTCACCGCCAGTGTGGGGATCGCGATCTTTCCGGTCGACGGTGATTCGGTCGATACCTTGTTGAAGAACGCGGATAGCGCGATGTATCACGCCAAGGAGGAAGGCCGGAATAATTTTCAGTTCTATTCCAACAGTCTGAATGCCGCGGCCACTGCGCGATTGGTTTTGGAAGGCGCCCTCCGTCATGCGATCGAGCGGGAGGAGTTTGTGGTCTATTACCAGCCCCAGGTCGATCTGCGGACGGGCGGGATCATTGGAGCTGAGGCGTTGGTGCGGTGGCAGCATCCCAAGCGAGGGCTCTTGCTTCCCGCGGAGTTTCTGCCGGCTGCGATGGATGCGGGGTTGATCCGGCTGATCGACGAGTGGGTTCTGCGGACCGCCTGCCGGCAAAATCAGGCCTGGCAGGAGCGCGGCTTGATGCCGGTGCGGATGGCCGTCAATGTGTCCCATTCACTGTTCCATGGCAGCTCCTTGCTGTCGGTGGTGGAGGAGACGCTTCGCCAGACAGGATTGACGCCGGCTTGTCTGGATTTGGAATTGACGGAATCGGTCGCAATGCGCAACGCCGAGGCCTCGATCGCGATGTTGTCCGCGTTGAAGGCGATGGGGGTGCAACTGTCCATCGACGACTTCGGCACCGGTTATTCGTCGCTCAGCTATCTGCAACGGCTCCCGATCAATCTGGTGAAGATCGATCAGTCTTTTATTTGCGAGATTCTCGCCCTGCCCAGTCCCGCTCCCATTGTGCGGGCGATCATCGCGATGGCGCACAGTCTCAACCTGTACGTATTGGCCGAAGGGGTCGAGCGGGAGGCCCAGCAAAAGCTATTGCTCACGCATGGTTGCGACCAGGCGCAAGGTTATCTCTTCGGGTCGCCGATGCAGGCTGAGGCCTTTGCCTCGTTACTCCAGCCAGTCCGTCTGCGCAAGACCGGTTAATTCAGTCCCGCTCATTTTTGATGGCGAGATTCGCATCGAACGGCATGGCGGAAATGCTTCGAGCCCACTGTGGTTTGAATAATGACAGATGCTCAAAAAGGTCGTTCAGCAAGGCCGCAGCGAGTGAGGGCCCGAGGCGCATCCGCAGGGTACGTTGAGGGCCTAAACGATGCGAGAGCGAAGCTGGCGGACTTTTTCAGCATCCTGTTAGGGCCGGAGGCGGTGGCCATAGAGTAAGGTGATGTTGATGCGTCGGCTGAGGTAATCGTCCTTGAAGGCGATCTCGTCGGTTTCGTGGAAGAGATCGGAGTTGAAGACGATGGCGCGATTGGTTCGATAGGGGATTTTCATCGTCTGTGCGCCCACCTCGGTGAGCCAGGCCAGAATCTTCGGTTTGTTCTGGTCGCTGTTATAGTCCTGAAAGTTCCATGTTCGTGGCGCTTCCTTGTCGTAGACGACCAGCCCGCCCGTTTCCCGGTTGAGGTTGGCCTCGTCGGGCGTAATCCAGAAATTTACATTGACCGCTGCGGCGTCGGCATGGATGTTGAGGCCGCGGCGCGCACTGTCGTGTTTGAAGGCCCAGGCTTGGGTGAGCCTGTGCTGCTTGAAGATGCGGGGGAATTTGAGCCGCAACTCCTCGGCAATTTGAAGGAGCAGGGGGGAGGCGAATCCGTCGCCGAGAAAGGCCCCGCTATAGCCGTTTTCGTAGTCCTTCTTCCAGATCGGGGATTCCCAGCAGAATTGCTGCAACCTCGCTAGCGCTTCGTCTTTCAGGAGCCCGTCGATAAATGTGGCTT
>SXPO01000113.1 GCA_005793285.1 Nitrospiraceae bacterium | reverse complement strand
TAAGCATGGGCCGCTACCGCGTCCAGGTCCTCATGCTGCAGAGCCTCGTCTCGATCGTGCTCTCCTATCAAGTTCTCTATACCCCGGAAGCCGTCCTGCCCCGCCCCGTCCAGGAAATCCTGGTCCTCGGGCTCCTGTCGTTGCTGGCGGCCGCCTTCCTCCTGCCGATCCGCATGATCGAGAGCCGCGCCTTCACAATCGTCCTGCTGCTCATCGACACCGCGATCACCTCCAGCATCATCTACGCCACCGAACAACTGGGATCCGATCTCTACCTGGCCTATTTCCTGATCATCCTCATTTCCGCATCGATGCGCACGCTCCAGCTGAAGATCGCCTTCTCCGCCATCATTGCCGCCCTCTACGGCGCCATGCTCTATCTCTCGATAGGCACCGCGATGTTCCTCGAAGGCCATCTCATTCGCATTTCGATCCTCCTCATCATGGGCGTGGTCTACAGCATCATGAGCGAAAGCTTGGACCAGGAGCGCAAAGGCAAACAGGCCCTCCTGGAGGAGATGCAGGAACGCCGCCGGGCCGAGGACGCGCTCAAGACGAGCGAAACTCTCCTCCGCGCCCTGCACGAAATCACCGTGGATGCCGCCGACTGGGAGCAACGGCTCCGCCGCGTCTTGACCCTGGGCTGCAGCGCCTTGGCCCTCCCCACCGGCATGGTGGCACGGATCGACGGCGACAGCTACGAGCTGCAAGAAATCGTCAGCCCGAAATCCAAACGCCCGCTGGAGACACGGCATCCGTTGCGCGGAAGTTATTGCGAATGGACGACCAGATCCCGGGAAGCCATCACCTTCTCGTCCCCGGACCAGTCCGAATGGAGCCCGCCGGCCGACGAGATGCTGTCAGCCCCGCAAGCCTTCGCGGGCATCGCCATTTACGTGAACGGCGCCCTCTATGGCTCGTTGAGCTTTTCCAGCGAGAAACCGCGGGAACGGCCCTTCGCCGGCTATGAAAAAACGTTTTTGAAACTCACCGCCCAATGGATCGGGCACGAGCTGGAGCGAAAAGACGCGGAGGCCAACCTCCATCGCGCGAAGGAGCAAGCGGAAGCGGCCAGCCGGGCCAAAAGCGAATTCCTCGCCACCATGAGCCACGAAATCAGGACCCCGATGAACGCCATCATCGGCATGTCGGACCTCCTCGCAGAAAGCCCCCTGTTGCCCGAGCAGCAAGAGCATCTCGGTATCTTGCGGCGGTCCAGCACCAACCTCCTCGATTTGATCAACGACATTCTCGACCTCGCCAAAGTCGAATCGGGACACATCGACCTCGAGCAGATCGGCTTCGACCTCCATGAAGTCCTGGACAAGGCCACCGAACTCATGGCGCTCCGGGCGCAAGAAAAAGGGCTCGAACTCCTCGTCTCCGCCGCGCCCGATGTGCCGGTCGAACTGATCGGGGACCCTCAGCGCCTGCGGCAGATCATCGTGAACCTCGTCGGCAACGCCATTAAATTTACCGACCGCGGGGAAATCGCCGTCCGCGTCACGAACGACGCCGAGGCAAGCCAGCCTGGCGCCTTGCGCTTCGCCGTGTCGGACACGGGCATCGGCATCCCGGCTGAAAAACTCACCCGTGTCTTCGACCGATTCACCCAAGCCGAAGGCTCGACCACGAGGCTCTACGGCGGCACCGGATTGGGCCTGGCCATTTCCAAACAGTTCGTCGAGCATATGCAGGGGAAGATTTGGGTCGAAAGCACCATGGGGAAAGGCAGCACATTCCACTTCACCGCCCGCTTCGCCATGCCGGAAAACCCGAACGCCGCCGCGTTGTCCCCCGGCAGCGAACTGACAGGGATGCAGACGCTGCTGGTCAGCAACAACGACGGCTGCCGCAGGCTCGTCGGCGAAGCGCTGCAATCCTGGGGCGCCACCGTCCACGACGCAAACGACGAAGACAAGGCCCTGGCCATCCTGACCAACACAGAACCGGGAGCCCCCTCCTCCCCGACCTTGATGTTTCTCGACCTGGGGGACCTCTCGCTGGATCACACGCCACACCGCATGAAGCTGATCCAAATCGCAAAAGATCGGGGCGTGATGGTCATTATTTTCGTCTCCGACGTGCGGAGCATGAACATCCGGCATGCCTACAGCCTGGGATTAGGCGGCTACGTCACCAAACCCCTGACCAAGCGGAAACTGTCCCATGCCCTCGGCATGGCCATCAAACGCAGCGCGAGCGCCGCCGGGTACGACCAGACCACCAACCCGGCCAGAACGAAACTGCAGGCGACGATTCTCATCGCGGACGACTCAGCCGACAACCAGGTCCTCATCCGGTCCTACCTCAAACAGTCCGGCTACCAGCTGGAAACCGCCGAAACAGGAAAAATGGCGGTCGACATGCACCGGGCCAAGCACTACGACCTGGTGCTGATGGACGTGCAAATGCCCGAGATGGACGGACATACCGCCACCAGAACCATCCGGGAATGGGAAAAGACCTCCAACCGAAAGCCCACTCCCATCATCGCCTTGACCGCCCATGCCTTCCAGGAAGAAATCCAACGAAGCATGGCAGCAGGCTGCTCCGACCACCTGACCAAACCCATCAGAAAAGACACCCTCCTCGACGCCATCCACAAATGGCTCTCGCAAGCCGCCTAGAATCCGCACCGATCGACTGTCCTCGGACTCAAAAAAACAGACTATGCCAGTCGAGGTGAACGTTTAAGGTCACAATTTACGACCTTAAAGATGGGGCGTCTTCGAGGCGATGCCCAACCTCACAGCCCGCCCCTCACCCCATGCCATCCGATGGTTCGCAACTTGTCGATGTATGTACAGTGTGCGCACAGTCTGATATAGTGACGGCACGCAAAAGGAGGCATCGCATGAAACAATCAGAAGCCAAAGCCGTGGGGGGACAAGGGCAAACCATCAACCTCCGCGCCAGCC